>CALBXN010000223.1 GCA_937890485.1 uncultured Treponema sp. | reverse complement strand
ATCATGCTATGGAATGTGAAGCTGATGCGATCAGCGACGGAACTTATGCTTATGTTCCTGCAGTTATGGAACATATCGAGCTTGCCGGTGTTCACTCCGGTGACTCTGCTTGTATCCTTCCAAGTGTTCACATTTCCGAAGAAAATGTTGCTACTATCAAAGAATATACAAAGAAAATTGCAGAAGAAATGGGCGTTAAAGGTCTCATGAATATGCAGTATGCTATCGAAGGCGGCAAAGTATATGTATTAGAAGCTAACCCTCGTGCATCCCGTACCGTACCTTTGGTTTCCAAAGTATGTAATATCCGTATGGTACCTCTTGCAACAGATATTATTACTTCTGAACTTACAGGAAGACCATCACCAATCACTAACTTAAAAGAACAGGATATTCCTTACTACGGAGTAAAAGAAGCGGTATTCCCATTCAACATGTTCCAGGAAGTAGACCCTATCCTCGGACCCGAAATGAGATCTACCGGTGAAGTATTAGGTTTATCTGCTTCTTACGGTGAAGCTTTCTACAAAGCTCAGGAAGCAACACAGTCCAAACTTCCATTAGAAGGAACTGTTCTCTTCTCCGTGAACGACAGAGACAAAGCAGAAGTAGTTGAAATCGCACAGAGCTTTAATGAAGCCGGTTTCAATATCATTGCTACAGGAAGAACATGTGACTTAATCACAAATGCAGGAATTCCTGCTCAGAAAGTAAAAAAACTTTCCGAAGGTCGTCCATGTATCTTAGACTTTATTAACAATGGTGAAGTTAGCTTAATCGTTAACACTCCTGCCGGAAAAGATTCTCTTTCTGATGACAGCTACTTACGTAAAGCTGCTATCAAAGCAAAAATTCCTTATATGACAACTATGGCTGCTGCAAAAGCAACTGCTGACGGATTACTTTATATGAAAGCTAATGCCGAAAGTGAAGTTAAGTCTATTCAGGAATTACATGCTGAAATTAAGGATAAATAAAAGGTAATACTAAATAAAGAAGTCCAATCGGAATAATTCCGATTGGACTTCTTTATTTATGCTATCAATTTATATTGTTTTTTCTTGCCATTCATCACATTTTCTTTCTAATAAAGCAAAATCCAATGTTGCTTTTCTAATATAACCTATATTCATTCTGTTATGTATTCTGTTATTATAAACAGGATTTATATGTTTTTTTATTAGAGTATCCTCATTTTTACGGATATAATTAATTTGTTTTTGTAACAGTCCTTTATATGCTTGATCTTGTTCCGCATCAACATCAATTTTTATTAACTCTGATTCTGGTACAGGAATCATATTATTACAGATTATCTTTCCATAAAAATCAATTCCCTCTCCAACTTTATTATACATAAACACCACTGGTTCAATTGTATCGTTTAACAAATGAATTCTATCTTTATATGTTCCAAAAGAAAAAGATATTCCAAGTTCTTTTGTATCAAGTTTTTGCATTCCCCAAGCTTTTGAATAAAGACCTACATCCATTTTGATTACACCCATTTTTAATCCAACTCCAAAAGCTAAGTGTTCTGAATTTAATCCTGCACGCAAGCAAATTGTATTTAATAATTCTAGTTCGGTTCCAAAGGTTAAATAATCCATATAGTTTTCAATTTGTACTTCTTTATCAAAAATTAATAAAAAGTCAGAATAATTTACATAAGCATTAAATTTAGAAATCAATCCTTTTGTAATATTTTCTAGCGGTAATTTAAGCGCCGCACCCAAAATTAAATTATCTTCTAAAGGCATAGTTGCTAGTGTGTCATATTTTTTTGTAAAAGATTTTAAATCTGTTAAGTTGTCGTATTTTTTTGTATAGGCACCTGCAAAAAAATTATTCCAAGAAGCACTAACTGTAAAAATATCAAATAATGAAATCGTAAGACCTGTATCAAATCCAAATCCAAAAGTTGAATATAGTGGAATTTCTTCAAAATTAAGTTTAGAAAGAGCTATGAGTCCTTTTGCTGGTTGATTTTCACTTAATCCTTGAATATCAATAAAACCTTTTGCAGATAATCCAAGAGAAATAACTGTTTTTAATGGAAGTTTTATAGGATAAGCATATCCAGTTGTAAAAACTGTTTGTTCTCCACCTGTAACAATCCCTTCGTCTACAGTTTTTACATCCGTAGATGTGTATGTGTTGTTAAAAATTCCCCAAAAGAAGTTATTTTTTATAGCCCCAATGCATAAAGGTCCTGTAATATTCATATTTAGTGGGGCTGTTTCATTTTGTGTTATGTATTCATTTATGATATCTTCAGTAGCGTCAAAAGCAGATAAAACCAATGGAAGTGATTTTTTGAAGTCTGAGTACATATCAAAACTTAAAAAAGGTAATAAAAATTTATCACCTGTAATTCCTGCATTTGCTGGATTAGCCCATACAGAAAAATATGTAGAATAATCTGCCACATAATTATCTGTTAATGCAACTTCTCTTGAAGTATAAATTTCTGGAAAATTTGGTGTATATGTAAATGTCTCTGCTGATAAAACCAAAGAAATAAAAATCAGCAAAAGTAAAAAAATATTTTTTTTCATAAACTAATAACACTCCTATAGAAAATTCTATATCATAAATTATAAACACATTCGCATTCACATTCTGGTATTTTTGATGTACCTTTTATTGTAACACAAATTTCTTTTCCGCCAAGTTCTTTTGTATCTATATTTTCTGGTAAATTTAAATGTCCATGCAAAAAATTCTCGGTTACACATCTTACCAATTTATCTTGACGCTTTTCAACTATGGCTTTTACAGTTTTTCCAATAAAATTTTGTATGTACAGATTTTTATTATTTTCGGCAAGATTTGTTAATTTCTCTATTCTTTTTTTTACTATGTACTGTGGAATAACTGGTTTCATCGTAAAAGCTTTTGTTCCTGGGCGAGGCGAAAAAGGAAAAGCATGAATCCAAGTAAAATTACATTTTTTGCAAAGTTCCATTGTTAGTTCAAAATCTTCATCAGTTTCACCTGGAAAACCTGCAATTATATCACAGGCGATAAATGGATTTTCGTAAATTTGTCTAAGGCGATTTACGGCTTGTTCAATTTGAATTGCTTTATAAGGTCTATTCATCAAAGACAAAATTCTGTCACTTCCTGATTGAACAGAAAGATGAAAATGTGGGCGAACTCTCGCTTTTTGTAAAACTCTTCCTAATTCTTCATTAACTCGCTCTGGATAAAGGCTGGAAATTCTAAAATTGATTTTTGAAGTATTTTCGTTCAAGTATTCTAATAAACCGGAAAAATCAACAGTTATTCCATCTATTGAACTTTTGTATTGCGAAAGATTTACGCCAGTAAGAACTACTTCCATTTGTCCTGAATTTTCTAAACTTTGAACTCTTGATAAAACTTCTTTTGCGTCTAAAGAAAAAGGATTTCCTCTTGCAATATGGATTCTACAAAAGGTACAGGAATTTGCACATCCATCTTGAATTTTTATTGAAGAACGGGAATGGTTAAAAAAAGTATCTGTAGAAAGTTTAAACCTATCTTGTGGTAAAAATTTTAGTTTTTCGTTTACAAGATTTGATTTAATAAAATTTGCTAAAGGAATTTCTGCTAGTTCAGGATTTTCATTAAAAGCAGAATTTAGTAATTCTGGAATTTTTGTAAGAATATCTTTTTGTGTTCCTGGAATTACTACAATACGTGGATTTATTTTACTTATGAATTCTTTTTCAACTTCAGCATAACAACCTGTAACAATGATTGCCGATTTTTCAAAAGTTTTTAATAAGAGATTTATAACTCGTCGGCATTTTTGTTCTGCTTTTGCTGTAACCGTACAAGTGTTTACAATACAAATTCTAGTTTTGTTAAGTTCTTCCTGCGAAAATTTTTCTGAAGCTGTGGTAGGATTGGTTGTAACTTCAAAACCAAAATCGCTAAAGGATTTACAGGCACTTTCGCTTTCAATTTGGTTTAATTTACAACCTAAAGTTTCAAAATGAGCAATCATTATCTAATATTTTTCATTACACGGTCTTTTCCGCGTTTTGCTTCTGCATTCAAATTGTTAAGAGAAATTGCTTTGTCGTAAGCGATTGCAGACAATTTGTAATTTTTAGTCATTTCTCTAACATATCCAAGTCTTGTCCACCAAGCATCATTCAAAGGTTCTGTTTTTACTGCTTGAGAAAATGCAATATCAGCGTGATTAAATTTACCTAATCTAACATAAATTTCAGCCATAAAATAATATGCAGTTCCAACTCTAGAACCATTTGCAGGAACTAAAGAAATGTATTCTTGAAAAAGTGATAAAGCTTCTGAATTTTTTCCTAAATAGTATTCTGCTTCGCCTAGAATTTCTATAATTCTTTGGTCGTAAGAAGAAATTTCTCTACCTTTTTTTGCCCAAAGTTCAGCCTCTGAATATTGTTTGTTTTTTACCAAAGACCAACAAAGCACTACGTAAGAATCCATGTTTTTTGGTTTTTCTATAATTTCTTCTTGACAAACTTTTATTGCTTCAGCGTAATTGCCATTACGATAAAGTTTTAAGGCATCTTTTTTTTGTTGAGAAAAAACGCTTGCTATTGCTAGTGTGAAAATCAAAATTGTAAGAATAAATCTTTTTGTAAATTGCATGATTCAAGCCTCTTTACAAAACTATTTATGTCCAGTCATACTACAGCGACCAGTAAACGCACTTCCTGGTTCAAGAACAACCTGTTCTGCAGAAATGTCCCCATTAACAGACCCATCTTTTGCCACAAAAACCATTTGTTGTGCAGTAATATTACCTTCAACTTTTCCACGAACAAGAACTCTACTTGCTGTAATATTAGCACATACAACTGCTTCTGAATCTATGAATAAATCTCCAGTTGCATCAATTGTTCCTGTTACACAACCTCTAATCATAAAAGGCTTTGTAAATTTTATTGTTCCTCTAAAGGAAATATCATCAGCAAGGATTGTATCAAAATCCTCTTCATCAAGTTCAAAAAAATCAGCGTCTTTTGTTTCAAACATAGTTATACTCTACAATTATTTAGGTGTGTCGTCAAGCGTTTCAATTAAACGAAACCTATAAAAATACTTGCACCTTTTTACATTGAAGAGTATTATTTACAGTAACTTTGTTTTAAAATTTTTTAAGGATGGATATTATGAATTTTGTAGAAGAAATGAAAGCTAAAGCTAGTGAATTTCAAAATAGTCTTGTGCTTCCTGAAGGAAACGAAGAACGAACAATTCAAGCAGCTAGTCAAATTATGGCAGAAAAACTTGCAAAGTCAGTTACTTTGTTAGGAAATGTAGAAGAAATTAAAAAAATTGCAAATGAAAAAGGAATTGACCTTTCAAATGTTGAAGTTTTAGATCCTGCATCATCTCCTTGGTGTGAAGAATTTGCAAATGAATATTATGAACTTCGCAAAAAGAAAGGAATGACTCCTGAACAAGCAGCTATCGATATTAAAGATGTTTTACGTTTTGGTGCAATGATGGTTCGTATGGGGAAAGCTGATGCAATCGTTGCAGGTGCTCTTTCTGCCACAGCCGATGTTCTTAGAGCAGGACTTACAATTATTGGAACAGCCCCTGGAATGAAAACAGCTTCTTCATGTTTTGTTATGGATACACATAATCCTAAATGGGGTGCAGATGGTGTTTTGATTTTCTCAGACTGCGCTGTTATTCCAACTCCAAGTTCAGAACAACTTGCTGATATTGCAGGAGCTGCAGCAAATTCTTGTAAAGTAATGCTTGGTGCTGAACCAGTTGTTGCAATGATGTCTTATTCTACAAAAGGTTCTGGCGGAAACAAAGATGAAAACATCCTTCGTGTACAAGAAGGTGTTAGACTTGCAAAAGAAAAATTCCCAGAAATCTGTCTTGATGGAGAACTTCAAGCAGATGCAGCCTTAGTTCCATCTGTAACAGAAAAGAAAGCTCACACAGAAGAAAAAATCGCTTATAAAGCACCTACATGTACAGAAACAG
>CALBXN010000222.1 GCA_937890485.1 uncultured Treponema sp. | reverse complement strand
GTGTCTTGGATAGTGAGAGTAAACAAAGATATGATATTTTTATGAAAAAACAAGTATCCCTATTACGGGAAGGAAAATTAAAAAATTGCAGTCCTGATTTTAGTCATACAAATATAAAAATAAAATTAGAAGTTATAGAACTTATTGCAAAAAATGTATGCAGTAATGTTCGTGACTTAGAAGCTGCTCTAACAAAAGTAAAAGCATTCGCAGAACTTATGGAAGAAGAAATTACTCTTGAAAAAGCACAACATCTTTTAAGAGATACATTTGGTTCTCCAAAACAAGGAAATATTTCAATAGAGATTATCCAAAAAGTTGTTGCTGATAAATATGGTATATCAGTTTCAGATTTAAAAGGCAAAAAACGTAATAAAAATGTTGTAATTCCGAGACAATTTGCAATGTTTATTGCAAGAGAATTAACAGAATATTCTACAACTGATATTGGAATTGAATTTGGAGGAAGAGATCATACAACTGTTATGCATTCATGCCAAAAAGTTGATGAATTATTAATTTCAGATCCAACAGTTCATACAACAATTGAAATGTTAAAAAGAGCAATAAAAGATTATAAAAAATAAATAAAATAATATTTCAAAAGTTGTTGATAATATGATATAATTATGTGGAAAACTTACACTTTAATGTGTATAAAAAAAATTATATGTTGAAATGTGGAAAATTCAACATTAAAATAAACATAGTTATTATAAAAATAAATTCTTTTAATATAAAGAATTACAATAGTTTTCCAGATTTCCACAAGTACTATTACAACTAATACTTATTTTAAAATATATAATAATAAGTATAAACGGAGGAAAAATGAAATTTACATTTGATAAAGATTCAATGATGAAAGAAATTGCAATAGCACAAGAAATCATTTCAACAAAAAATGTTACTTCAATTCTTTCAAATGTATTATTTATTGCTGAAGATGACACATTAACAATAAAAGCAACTGATATAAAAATTAATTTTGAAACTAGAATACCAGTAGAAGTTCAAGAAAATGGAACTACTACAGTTTTTTGTGATAAATTAGTTAGTATTCTTAATTCTTTACCATCAGGTGAGATAGAATTTTATCATAATGATACTACAGCTACTATTAAGCCTATTTCTAAAAAAGTAAAATTTCAATTAAAAAGTATGGCAAGTGATAAATTTCCAGAATTTGCATCTACAGAAAATGTTCCATACTTTGAAATTCCATCTGCAGAATTAAAAGAAATGATAAATCAAACTATTTTTGCAGTTTCTGACGATGAAAAACGATTATTTATGAATGGAATTCTTTTTGAAAAGAAAGAAGATGATTTAGTTATGGTTGGAACAGATGGAAGACGTTTATCCATTATTAAAAAGCCACTTTGTCAAGGAATTAATAATTTTGAAAGTGCTATTGTTCCTCCAAAAATATTTAATATTATTCTAAAAAGAGCACCATCAGAAGGTAATATTTCTGTTGCAGTAGTAGATAAAATGATTTTCTTTAAATTTGGAACATTTAATTTTACTTCAGTATTAATTGATGGTCAATTTCCTAATTATCAAAGAGTTATTCCAGAAAATCAAGAATCTTATTTTGAAGTAGATAAAAAAGATTTAGTAGATGCTCTTAAACGCGTAAGTCTTTTTGTTGAACAGAAATCTCATAGAGTATATTTCAAAATATCATCTGGAATTTTAACAATTACATCTCAAGAATCTGAACTAGGTGTTGCAAATGAAGAAATTCCATGTATGTATGATGGACCTGAATTTGAAATGGCTTTTAACTATATTTATATTGAAGAACCTGTAAAAGTAATTAATACTGAAAGATTAAGATTTGAATTTACATCTTCAGAAAATGGAATGAAAGCTATTACTCTTAAATCAGAGCCTGTTTCTGATTATTTACATGTAATTATGCCAATGCAGATGGAGTAATATTTGCCTCTTTTATCATTAAATTTTAATAATTTTAGAAATTTAGAAAATAAATCGATAGACCTTCTTGCAAAGGAGGTCTATTTTGTTGGTGAAAATGGACAAGGAAAAAGTAATTTACTAGAAGCTATTTATATGTCTTCTTATGGAAATTCTTTTAAAACCCATTCAGATAGTGAAATTGTAAAATATAATAATACTAATTTTTTTATTAAAGCTTTTTTTAAAGAAAATGATGGAATATCTCATACTATAAATACATATTATGATTCAACAAAAAATATAAAGAAAGTAATAGAAAAAAACGGAAAAAAAGTAAAAGATAAAAAAGAAATTATTAATACCATTCCTTGTGTTTTATTTTGTCATGATGATTTAGATTTTATTATCGGTGAACCTGAAAGAAGAAGATTTTTTTTAGATCAATCATTAACAATGTATGATATTGTTTACATAGACATTATAAGAAGATATAAAAAATTACTTAAAAATAGAAATATTTTACTTAAAGAAAAAAATTACGAAACATTAGATATTTTTGATATTCAATTAGCAGAAGTTGGAAAAGAAATTATTATAAAAAGAAAAAATGCTATTTATCAATTTAACAGAATTTTTGGAAATTTATTTGAAAAAATAACAGGAATAGAAGGTGTATCCATTTATTATACTCCTTCCTGGAAATCAATTGAAATTAATGAAATAATAAATTTTATGAAAGAAAAACGCGATATTGATAAAATAATGAATACTACAATGTATGGTCCACATAGAGATAAAATAAGTTTTGTCAAAAATGGAAAACAATATATACCATCTGCATCAACAGGACAAAGAAGATTACTTTCAATCATTTTGAGAATAGCACAATCTCAATATTATTCAGAGATAACTCATAAAAAACCTATTTTATTAATGGATGATGTGCTTTTAGAATTAGATCCTGATAAAAGACAAAAAGTTACTGCTTTATTGCCTGAATACGATCAATTATTTTGTACTTTTTTACCAGGAGAACCTTATGAAAGATATAAGAAAAGTACAACAAGGATTTTTTATATAGAAAATGGAGATTGGCATGAATAATGATTATAGAAAAGCAAATGAAATTTTAACTAATATATTCGATAATCTATCACAAAATTTACTAAAAGATTCTGCTAATATTACAAATGGTTGGAAATATGTTTTATCTTCGATTAAGTCAAGAAATAATAAAAATATTGGAGAGCTTTTGATTTCTCATACAAGGGTTGTAGATTTAAAAAATGGTATTTTACTTGTTGAAACCGATCATCCAGGATATATACAAACTTTACAGATGTATAATTCTTATATTATAAGAGGTATGAATAAAAAATATCCAGAATTAGAAATAAAAACATTGTCTTTTAGACTAAAAGGTACTAATTTTGAATTAAAAGATATAAAAGAAAAAACAAACGAAGAAAAATACACAGAAGAAGAAATAGAAAGTAAAACGACTATAAGAAGTGATTTACCAGAAGAATTAAAAATAAAATTTGAAGAATTAAAAAAAGAAATTAAAAAAAGACATATTGACCAAAATTAAACAAATATGTTAAATTACAAAAACCTATAATCTATTTTATTAGCAAAATTCAAGACTTATTAAGTTAAGTCTTAACATAAAGGAGACGTGTTCCATGTTAAGAACATATCAACCAAGTAAAGTAAAACGCAATAGAAAATTTGGATTTCGTGCAAGAATGAAGACTCGTGGTGGTCGCTTGGTATTAAAAAGACGAAGAGCTAAAGGACGCAAAAAGCTTTCTGTTTCTGACGAAAAGAAACCATACTAATTATTAGTAAAAAGGAATGGGAACAGGCTTATTTAAAACCGGACGTTTTACTCGTGAAGAGCGAGTAAAACGCTCTTCAGATATTAAGAAGTTGTTTAAATTAGGGAATAAATTAAGCACTAAGGGTGCTAAATTATTTTATTTACCAAATCAACTTAGTATAAACAGAATCGCTTTTGCCATCCCACGGGGTTATGGAAACGCCGTACAAAGAAACAAATCTAAACGCATAAGTCGTGAAGTTTACAGACATTATAAAATGAGTTTAAAATCTGGATATGATATGTTACTTTTGGTGTATCCTGGTAATGATGATTTCTATCAAAGAAGTGCTCAATTTCGTTCATTATGCTTAAAAGCTGGAATTTTACAAGTATGAGAAATTTTTTCAAAAAATTTTGTTTTTGTATAATTCGGTTTTATCAAGTTTGTATCTCTCCTCTTTTTCCTCCATGTTGTAGGTTTTATCCTACATGTTCTAATTATGCTTTACAAGCAATCGAAAAATATGGTCCCATGAAAGGGATTTATCTTTCAATCAAAAGGATTTTAAGGTGTCATCCTTTTTCAAAAGGTGGATATGACCCTGTTCCATAGAAAATAGGAGAAATCATGGAAAAAAATACTATATGGGCTATTGTTCTTTCTTCAATCGTTTTAATTGGTTCAATGATGTTGCAAAATTATTTCTTTCCTCCTAAGCAACAATCAGTAGTTCAAGAACAAGAAATTGCAACTTCAGATACTGAAGTTATTACAGAACAAGTAATTCCAGAAGAAAAAATAATTCAAACTGAAATTAATGCTACAGAAAATATTCCAGAAGAGCAAGTTACAGTAAATACTGGAAAAGCTAAAATTGTCCTTACAAATAAGGGTGGAGATATAATAAGTTATGAACTTTTAGAACATAACGATAAAGACGGATATGTTCAAATGGCTGATTCAATTTCAGAAATGAATAGAGCATGTTCAGTTTCTTTTGGAAACGCTGTAAACAATATTATCAACGAAAATTTTGTTGTAACAAAAATTAGTGATTTAATTTATAGTTTTTCTAAAGAATTTACAGTAAAAAATGTTGATGGTTCAAGTAGTACTTTTGTATTAACAAAAAAATATACTTTTAATGAAAACGATTATCTTTTTAAATTGGATATTTCAATTGATGGCAATGATCAAATGCAATATCTTGATTTTAATCAATCAGCTTATACTTTAAGAACTTCACCTCAAATCGGTCCATATTTTGATAGAAAAAAAGATAAATATGAAAACCGAACTTTTATGTCATTTACTAATAACAAACAGAAAAAACAAGTTCTTGGTAATAATCAAATGAAAACTTATGACAAAGATTATTCTTGGACAGGTGTAGCTGGTAAATATTTTACTTTCCTTGTAGTTCCAGAAACTCCAATTAATATGGGAGATGTTACATATTCGACACAACTTGATAAAAATGATTATGCCAATGCTCAAGTTATGTTAACTAGAAATCCTATAATGCAAAATAGTGTAACAGATACATATTATATTTATGTAGGACCAAGAACTGAACAAGATTTAAGAATTTATAATAGAAGTACAGATAATGAATGGAAACTTTCTGGTTTAAGATTGAATGATAGTTTAAATACATCTGGACTTTTGTCATGGCTTGAAATTGCAATGAAATGGATTATGGAAATGATATATAAAGTAATTCCTAACTGGGGTGTTGCTATTATTATCATGACAATTTTATTGCGTTTGGTAATTTATCCATTAACAAAGAAAAGTTCAGAATCAACTTTGAAAATGCAAGAATTTCAACCAAAAATTCAAGAACTTCAAACAAAGTATAAAGATAATCCAGAAAAAATGAATGTTGAAATGGCAAAATTGTATAAAGAAACAGGATATAATCCACTTATGGGTTGTTTGCCATTATTAATTCAATTTCCTTTAATTATTGCAATGTTTAATCTTTTTAACAACTATTTTGAGTTTAGAGGTGCAATGTTTATTCCTGGTTGGATTCCAGATCTTTCAGTTGGAGATAGCATTTATACTTTGAAATTCAATCTTCCTTTACTTGGTAATCAAATTAGACTTTTACCTGTAATCTATTTGATATCTCAGTTGTTTTATGGAAAGATGACAAGTGCAAGTACACCAACACAAAGTAATGGACAAATGAAGTTTATGATGTATGGTATGCCAATTATTTTCTTCTTTATCTTTTATAATTCACCATCTGGATTGTTGTTGTATTGGACAGTAAGTAATATTTTAACAATGATACAACAAATTTTCATTAATAAAATGATGAAAGCAAAGAAAGCAGAAATGGAAAAATCAAAAGAAAATGAAATTCCTGTTTTTGTGCCAAGAAAAAAGAAAAAATAATTTGCAAAAAATTTACAAATAGATAAAACTTATATTGCTAGGAGCGATTTAATGATATACGAATTTGAAGGAAAAAACGAAAAAGATGCTATTGAAATAGCTGCTGCAGAATTAGGTCTTGAAAAAGATCAATTTGATGTTGAAATCCTTGAATCTCAAAAAAATAGCCTTTTCAAAAAGGGTTATGTAAAGATTAGAGTTCATACTCAAGAAAAAGAAAGAAATGATAATTCTGAATTTGATGGACATATTCCACATTCAGAAAGACTTTTTGCAAATCCTGTTCCACAAGATGAATTTGAGGAAAAACTTGTTGAATTTATTGAAACTATCATAAATAAGATGGGATACAAAGCAACTGTTGATATCATGTTTAGAGAAGAACATAAAATTGGATTAAAATTAAATTCTTCTTATTCATCAATTTTAATTGGTAGAAAAGGTAAAAATCTTGATGCTTTACAACTTCTTGCAAATGTTTATGCAGGTAAATTAGGTAGAGCAGATGATAGAATTATCCTTGATACAGAAAATTATAGAATTCGTAGAGAAGAATCATTGGTAAGATTGGCTTACACAACAGCTGATAAAGTAAGAATGCATAGAAATTCAATTTTACTTGAACCAATGAATCCTTTTGAAAGACGCCTAATTCATACAACACTTAATGATATAAGTGATGTAGAAACAAAAAGCGAAGGCGACGGACTTTACAAACAAGTTCGTGTAATTTACAAGGGAATTTTGTGATAAACAATACAAAAAAGGCATGGGTTTTTTTCTTATGCCTTTTTTCATTTTTAATTAATATTTTTTCACAAGAAATTAAAGGTGAATATCCTAAACTTGAGGATATAATTGACAAAGAATATGTTTCATCTTTAAGAGAAAATAACAAAATAGATAGATTTTTTACAGATAAAGATAATTCAGATTTTAAATTTTTTCCAAAATTAGAACTTGCTGAAAAAGCTATAAAAAAATGGCAATCTTCAAGAAATGATATTCCAAACTACACAATAGAATCAATTTATAGATTGGAAAAAACATCTTTTGCTGATAAAAAAACAGAAGATGAAAAAATCAAGAAGATTTTACGTTCAGTTTCAAAAATGGAAGGAATACAATATTATTCTAATTCAAGACGAAGAATAGAAACTTTGTATTCAAAAGCTTATACAGTAAATAATCCAACAGAACGAAAAAAAATACCAGATAATTTTAACTTTAATGAAAATCCAATTTATGTTTTGCTAGATGATAAATCTTTTGGTGAATATGTAAGCGAAATAACAAATGATTCAAAAGATTTTGAAAATTGTTTTGAGTACATTAATGTAGACAATATAAACTATGGTTTTATAAAAGCAGTTGATCCATATAACATGCAAGTTTTTCTTGATGTAATAAATTGCGAAAAAGAAATTATAGTTTATGTTTATATACAATCAAAAATGGATGTTCCTGCTTTGTTTAAGAATAAAATTTATGATTCTTTTATAGCAAGAACAGATGCATTATTTGACTGGTTCAAAAAATCTTGGAGGAACTAAATGAATAAAAAATTAATTTGCATTCTATTGTGTGCAAGTATTTTAATTACAATTGGAGGATGTTCACCTATGAGTGAGAGCTTAAAAGCAATTGAAGGAAAAGATGGTGTATTTGCAATAATGGAAACATCACAAGGAAATATTGTGTTAGAACTTCATTATAAACAAACACCTTTAACAGTTACAAACTTTGTAGGTTTAGCAGAAGGTACTTTAGATGCCGCTAAAGGAAAACCTTTTTATGATGGATTAAATTTTCATCGTGTAATTAGTAAAGCAAATGGTGATGGACAAGATTTTATGATTCAAGGTGGAGATCCAGCTGGAAATGGTACTGGTGGACCTGGATATAAATTCCCAGACGAAATTGTTGAAGAATTAAGACACACAGGTCCTGGAATTTTGTCTATGGCAAATGCTGGACCTGGACCAAATGGTTCTGGAACAAACGGAAGTCAATTCTTTATTACACATGTTGCTACACCATGGTTGGATGGAAAACATACAGTTTTTGGAAAAGTTGTTGCTGGACAAGAAATTGTAAACAAAACAAAACAAGGTGATAAAATCAAGAAAGTTACTATTGTTAGACAAGGTGAAGATGCAAAATCATTCACAGCAACACAAGAAGATTTTAATACTAGATTAAATGAACTTAAAGAAAAAAATAGAAAAGCAAAAGAAGAAGCTTTCAAAAAAACAATAGAACTTGTTGAAAAGAAATTTGCTGGAAGTACAAAAACTAGCGATGGAATTTATTTTACAACTACAACAGAAGGCAAAGGCGAAAAAATTGGTGCAGGAAAAACTGTTACTGTAAAATATAAAGGTTACTTAATGAATGACCAAGTATTTGATAGTAGTGATTTTCATGAACCACTTACCTTTAGAACAGCTGGTGGTCAGATGATTCCAGGATTTGATATCATGGTTCAAGATATGAAGTTGAACGAAAAAAGAACTATGGTACTTCCGCCAGATTTAGCTTATGGTGAAGCTGGTGCAGGTGGAGTTATTCCAGGAAATGCATATATTGCTTTTGATGTAGAAGTAATTTCAGTTAAATAAGATACAAACAATAAAGGCTGTCTTGAGAAAATTTATTCTAAAAGACAGCCTTTTTTATTAAAAGTGAAAGAAATTATAAGTTGTTGTCTAAAACATCTTTCAAAGTAATTCTATCTAGATAATCATCAATATTTTTTTGTAGACTTCTCCAAAAATTTTGGGATAAACAATTTGGTTTTGGATTTCTACAAAATTCAGGATTACTAAGACAATCAACAGGAATGATAGGACCTTCTGTGGCTCTTATAATTTCACCAATAGAGTATTCTTCAGGTTTTTTTGCAAGTTTATATCCACCTAGAGGACCTCTATTGCTTATTAAAAATTTTTGTTTATTTAACATAGAAGTAATTTGTTCAAGATATTTCATAGAAATGTGTTGTCTTTCAGAAATATCTTTTAAGGGTGTAAAAACAGAATTATCTTGTTGTGCTATATCTAGCATCATTTTTAAGGCATATCTACCTTTTGTTGAAATTTTCATACTATAATTATATTATAATAATTAGAAGAATTCAATAAATATAACAAAGGATTATAATTTTATGAATTGCAAAAAAATTATATTTTTTTTAGTTTTGGTTGTTTTTACAAATTTAATTTTTGCTCAGAATTTAAATAATGAAAA
This sequence comes from uncultured Treponema sp., assembly GCA_937890485.1. Classification (GTDB taxonomy): domain Bacteria; phylum Spirochaetota; class Spirochaetia; order Treponematales; family Treponemataceae; genus RGIG9060. The sequence goes on along the minus strand of CALBXN010000222.1, from coordinate 9,239 downwards.
ATCAAATTCTCCCTTTGAACTTTCATTAGCCGTAGATATTCCTTTAGGAATTACTAGTTTAACTACATTTGTATTGTCACAATTTATTGAATCAGAACAAATTGTTTATAACCCAAATGAAGTTAGGGATTTAAATTCTGTAAATTCCTTTGATAGGTGGATGGCTCAACCTTATTCAAAAAATGTAGATATTACAAGTGATGTATTAATGTATTTAACATTATGTACTCCATTTACATTGTTTGCTACAAACTCTAGTGAATATTTAACTTGGGGAACGATGTATTTAGAAGCATTTACTTTAGCTTTTGGTTTAAAAGATTTAATAAAGTTAGGTGTATACAGAGAGCGACCTTATATGTATTTTGAAAATAAGCCAATGGAAGAAATAACAGAAGGTGATTATCATAATTCATTTTTATCAGGACACACTACCCTTTCTTTTATGGGTGCAAGTTTTGGTAGCTATGTTTTTTCAAAATATTTTCCAGAGTCTAAATGGAAAGTTCCAGTGATTATGGGAAGTTTTTCTTTAGCAGCAATAACATCAAGTTTAAGAATGATAGGAGGATGTCATTTTCTTAGTGATGTTTTAGCAGGTGCAACTTTAGGTACAGTAGTAGGAATAGGTGTTCCATTTTTACATGAGCTAAATTCTATTATTAATAGAAAAATCAACAATAAAATTGATGACGATAAAATAGAACAAGCGAGTATAAATTTATTACCAAATTCAATTTATTGTGTAATAAAACTATAAATAAAAATTAAACATATTTTAAATCAAATTTTATTACACAATTATATTCTGGATTTGTTTCTTTTATTTTTGAGCAAATTAAATTTCTAAGTTCTTCTTCTTTTCCGATAAAAGAAGATTCTAAAACGATGTCAAAAATTAAATTTGTATGTGTATTTCCTGGAACAAATCTAAAATCATGAATTGATAATTCTGAATTGATACTTTGCACAACTTCTTTAACAAAATTTTTCATTTGGTTTAATTGTTCGTTATCGGTTTCGATTGGGTCCATGTGAATTACACAGTCACATGAAAATTTATTTGCAATTTCAACTTCGATATTATCAATTACATCATGAATTTCAAAAAAATCATTTTTTGAAGAAACTTCTGCGTGTAAAGAAATCATCATTCTTCCTGGGCCGTAATCATGAATGATTAAATCGTGTATACCAATAATTTGTTCGTGATTCATAACGGTAGCTTCAATGTTATCAACTAATTCTTTTGAAGGCACTGAACCAAGTAAAGGTTCTAAAGTTTCTTTTGCAGAAGAAAAGCCTGAATAAAAAATAAAAATAGAAACTGCTAAACCTGCAAATCCGTCTAAAGAAAATTTAAGTTGTGTGTTAAAATATTTTTCTAAAATAACAGTTACTAAAACTGTGAGTAAAACAACACAACTTGAAATTACATCAGATAAACTATCAGCAGCTGTTGCTTTCATTGTTGGAGATGAAATTTTATTTCCGATATTTTTATTGTAAATAATCATGTAGATTTTTACTAAAATTGAAACGCAAAGAATAATTAATGAAAGATGACTAAATTCTGTTTTTTCTGGATTAATAATATTTGTGATGGAAGAAGAAGCAAGTTCAAAACCCATAAGAATAATTAACATAGAAACGATGAGTCCAGAAATATATTCGATTCTTCCATGACCAAAAGGATGTTCGGCATCAGGTTTTTTTCCTGCCATCTTAAAACCAATCATTGAAATAATTGAAGAACCTGCGTCAGAAAGATTGTTAAAAGCATCGGCAGTAATTGCAACTGATTTTGCAATAAATCCTGCAAAAAGTTTTCCACAGAAAAGTAAAATATTTAAAATGATTCCAACTGCACCACATAAAATTCCATAATGTCTTCTTACTTGTGGATTTGTAAAATCATCTTTGTTTTTAATAAAAATTGATGCTAAAAGTTTTATCATAAAAATTCCTTAGTAATAATTAATTTTCTATTGTAAGGTTTTTAACCCATCTTTCTTTTTTTAGTTGCCATTCTGCAATAATTACTTTTACAAAATCGGTAAGTTTTAAAACAGCAAACATTAAAACAGGTCCCCAATTTGTAAATCGTGCAACAAGTAAAATTCCAGGCAAAAATAACAATGTATTTACGGTTACATCAGTTACTGTTCCCATTATTGCATCTCCACCAGCACGAGCAGTAGAAAATTGTGCGTTTAAATAAGTCCAAACAGGTAAGTATAATCCTATAATTAAAAGCATATTTTGTGCAATATCAATTGCATCTGGACTAATGTTTCTAAAAACAAATTTTAACAAACCACCAGAAGCAATTAATGCAATTCCAAAAACTGCTCCTGAAACTAAAGCTCCAGATTTCATCCATCGTGAATGAAGTTTGCCTTCTTCAAGTTTTCCTTGACCTAAAGTTCCACCGATAATTACTGCTGTGGCACAGGCAACTCCGTTTATTATAAGCTGGAAAAGATTTGCAATTGACCAAGCAGCAGACATTCCTGCAACAACTTCTGAACCACCACGCCCATTATATACACGATTCATAATTGTTTCTGTCAAAATCCAAGACATTTCTGAAAGAATAACAAATAAAAATTTTCGTAAAATTTCACAAAATAAGGAAAATTTAATTTTGAAAATATCTTTCCATTTTGAAAAGAATAATGGTTTTTTAACATAACAATAAATTAGATAAGTTGCCAACTCCACAAGACGAGCAATCAATGTTGCAATGGCAGCACCTTTTACTTCTAAGCGTGGAGCACCTAAATTTCCGTAAATAAAAACCCAGTTAAAAAAAGTATTTACTAAAGTAGCGATTATTGAAACATATAAAGGAGTTTTTACATTTTCAGATTCTCGCATACTTGAACCAATACAAGTAGAAATTACAATTGGAACCCAAGTAAAAGCGACAATTTTTAAATATTTAATTCCTTCAATAGTTATTTCATGTTGATTTAGATTTCCTTTAAGCATAAAATCCATCATAAATCTTGGTAAGAAATAACAGCATGCTGTATATAAAATTCCTACTGAAACTCCAATAATTATTTTGAAGCGGTATGCTTGCTTCATTCCTTCTCCATCTTTTTTTCCGTTGTATTGGGAGATGTAAATTCCACCAGCAGTTGTAATGGAGTTGATTAAAATAAAGATAACCATGTTCAACTGGTTTGCAACATTTATAGAACTGTATTTTATGTTTCCTAAATCAGAAACCATAAAATTATCTATCAATGAAATTAAACTCTGAATCAAAAGTTGAAACATTATTGGTAAAGCAATATTTAATGCTTTTTTATAAAAACTAATGGGACCAAAAAGAGAATTCATAAATTTTCCTAAAATAAATATTTTGTAATTAGTTTTTAGGTTTCTTAAAAATTAAGAATTTTCCTAAAAGGTAATTGATAAATCCAAAAAAAGCTGATGAAAAAACTTTTACAGGAATATCTGGTAATTTCTGTTTATCAACAAAAAAGAACATTGTCAATACATCACCAAGTCCACTTATTAAACGAGAAAAAAGAAAAATTAGTAAAGCTAAAATCAATTGTAAAAATTTTTTATTTGCACCAGGGAAAACAAAAATTTGATTACAAAAGAATGCAAAAACATTTGCTAATAGCCAAGCAATTGCAGTTGAAATAACAGTAGAAAAATCAAATACTCTTGAAAACAAAGCATATAAAAGAGTGTTTATTAATGCAGCAATAACTCCATAAAAAACATATTTTATAAACTGAATAAAATTTTGATTCATCAAATATTAATAACCATCAGACATGGAACGATTTATATCTCTTTGATAAAGTTCTTGATAAACAAGAGATCGAGTTTTCAATTTTTCTTTTACTTCTTGTGCAAAAGGCATGTGTCTCCAGAAAATACCACGAACTTCTTTATCAAGTTTTTGTACACCATCACTTTCTTTTGTCATCCAAAGGATATAGTCGTTAATAAAAAATTCTTTTACATCACCCTTAATTTTTTGTGAAGAAAACCATTGATAGTATTGCCCTGTGAGACCTTCTTCCATCCAATAATAAGAAGCTTTTTCTTTTGCAACTTGCCATCGTAAATCTGCAACTGCAAGTAAAACAGAAATCTGTAAGTTTCTTGGATACATAGGAATTACAATTCTACCACGACTTGTTACACGATTGAATTTATCAAAAGGTTCCCAACAAAAACCAAAATCACCATAAGTTGGTAATAAAATTACATAAGGAACAATTCTGTTTTGAACATTTTTGTGTATACGGCAAAAAGCACCTGGATCTAAAGATTCAATCCATGCAAGTTGCTCTAAAACATTTTCTCTAAAACCTGTACCTTTTGGTAATGAATGATAAAATTCTCTTGTAAAAATTGGAAAGTGATTTCCTCTACGACCGATAGTCATCTTTGCCATTTGTCTAACAGTGTCAAATTCTGTCATAAAGTCAGCACTGTTTACTTCTGTTTCAGAAGTTGGTAAATTTTGTAATCTTGATTCAAGAGAACGAGCTGTATTATTTGCTTCTTCAAGTTCTCTAGTATATCCTGCAATTTCTCTATCGATTTTAAGAAGAGTTTTTAACTTATCAGTAATTTCAGTAGCTAATTTTTTTTGACCTTCAGATAAACATTCTCTATGACCATTTTTTCCAGGATTGATTGGATGATCACAAAAACGGTCAACACGAGATTTTAATTCTGCTTCAAGCATATTGCGTTCATTTTCTTTTGCACTGAGCATATTTTCTGCATTTTGCAATTTACCATTATTTTTAGTTTGAAGTTGCATCAATCGAGTTGCTTCTTCTTGATTGCCACCTTTACCATTTCTAGCATTTTTTGGTTTTGCTTCGTCAGTTGCAGAAAGTGTAATTTTTCCTGATGCAATTCCTTGAAACCATTCATCAAGATAATAAATTGGTTCTCCAGTTGTATTTTCTAAAAAAACTTTTGAAAAAAGTTCTTTTTGTTCAGGTGTAAAAAGTGAAGGGAGCGTTACACCGTATCTCAAAAGAGTTCTTTTACAAAGAGGTGTTCTTGGAGAATTCATTTTTAATGCAATAGATTTTAGAAACTCCCAATAAATAGGAACAATTTGTTGTCTAAAAACAGTTTTATCTTTTACGTCTTTACAAGTAAGATACTTTGTAAGTATGTTATGAAGTCTTTGAGATGTTTCATTTTCTCCAGAAAGTGCTGTTTTGTAATAAGCAGAATCAGAAAAAACAGGATTTGGTGAATCCATATAATATTTTTCTATAGGATTAAAAGTTTTTTTACTTAAATCTACAGAACCCGTTTGATTAGAATTTAAATTTTTTGAAGGTTTTGCAGGTTCTATTTTTACTTCTGGTATATCATCAAGAGAAGGAAAATCTGTATTTGGCAAACTGTCAGTATCTGCCAACAAAGCTGCAATATCTGGTGAAATTTCGTCATTCATAACATATATTGTACCACTTGAAGCGATAAATAGCAAATAGTTTTTTATCTTGACGGTTAGTTAATCCTTTTATAAACTATAGAAGAAAAGGTGTTATGAAAGGGAGTATTTATGGAAAACGAGAATAAAAATATAGATAAAAAAAAGAAGAAACCCATAGTTAAAATTTTAATTGGAATATTAATTTTTCTTTTAGTAATTATTTTGGCTCTATCTGTTTGGTTTATTTATTCCGCTTTGGATAAACAAAATTCACTTTCGATGTTACCTGTAGGCTATTCTACTTATTTGCGCACAGATTCCGCTTGGGATGCTATTGACCCTCTTATAGACTTACAAGCGGCAGATATATTGCTTTCCTCTCCGGAATTTTCTCAATTTAGAGAACCTTTTATGGCACTTAGAAGTTCAACTTTAAGAACTAATAAACTTTTTACAACTTTGCTTTCTCGTAGAGTTGATGGTGCTTTATATTCCGATGAAAACTCAAATCAGTATTTTACTGCTTTAATCGATTTAGGATTTTTATCAGGAATTACTCGTCCTTCAAAATACTTTATTCAATTTGTAATTGATAAAATTGGTCTTGAAGGTTTTTCTGTAAAAGAAAATCACTATGAATATAAAAATGGAAATTCAATATATTATATTAAACCTGTAAAAAATCTTGTTTTGGTAAGTAGTAGTAAAGAACTTTTTGACCAAGCATTAACTTGTAAAAATGATGAAAATTACACAGAAGAAGAAAAAGAAATGCTACTTGCAAAACCAACGCAACCAATAAAAGTTGTTGTAGATGCCAGACAATTAGCACTTTCTTTAACAGAGCAAATACCAGTATTTAATAAAATTGCTTCTATGCTAAGTAGAGAAAGTTTAAGTGTACTTTCTTTTGGAATTACAGATGAACAAATAAATATCAATGCAGATTTTCCTTTTGCAATTTCTGATGAATTAGAAAAAATGCCAGGCTTTTCAGGATTAAGTAAAATTCTTGAAAAAAATTCTACAATGCCAAAACTTATTTCATCATTAAGTGATGATGTTCAGTATTACACAATTATAAAAGCAGGTTCTATACAAGAATTAAAAACAGCAGTGTTTCCTTTAATGCCAACAGAAATGAATTTAAATTCACTTTGGATGATGGGAAATACTTTGTGTTCAACAATTTTTGGTGCAACTTTAGATGAAATAATTTGTTCGTGGACAGGTGATGAATTTGCAGTTGTTGGAATAGAAGGATTAAACGATCCAGTTTTTGTAATGCAAATTTCTGACGAAAAACAACGAAAGAAAATTTTTGATAAAATAATTTCTTCGATAATCATTAATGACGATACAAGCTTAATTTTAGATGGAGTAAGATTACCTCGTTTAGAATTTCCCGGATTTTTGCAAGGCTTATTAAAAAGTTTTGATATAAATTTACCAAATCCATATTATATGATTAAAGATGGATTTATTTATTTTTCAACGGCACCAGAAACTTTATCAACAATTCATACTTCACTTGTAAACGGAAATAAAATTTCTAAAAATGAAAATTGGAAAGTTGTTTCCACAAATCAAAAAAATAATGCCACGATAAGTTTGTTTTATGATTTGGCAAGAAGTATTCCTTTCTTTTTAAGAGGAAATAATTATGTTTCAAAAATTTTGCAACTGTATACAATCGGAAGATGTGATATTAGAATTGAAGATTCAGTTTTAAAATGTCAGTTGCAAGCAAATTCAAAACGCGCAGGTTCGTTAAAAGAAATTCCAGGTTATCCAATTAGTTTATCAGGAACTTCTGATTACAAACTTTATCTTTCACCAATAAAAAATTCTAATAAAATTTTTTGGATAGAAGATAATAACAAAGTTAAAATGATGAACATTTCTTCAATGGAAGTTACAGAAAGAAAAATTGATTCATCAAAAATAAATATTTGTACAGCAAAAAAAGAATTATCTTCTGGTGGAGTTTTGTGGGTAACAACTTCAGAAGGAAATATTTTCTTGTTAAATGAAAATTTAGAAGACGTTGCAAATTTTCCAATAATGATTTCTGGAATACCATCAGGTGATTCTTCAAGTTTTGATGAAGGCTTAATAATTCCCTTAGAAAAAAAATTGTGTTATGTTTACCAAGATGGAAAAGAAAAAATTATTGACTTACCAATAACAGGATCAATAAAATCAAATCCAACTGTGTTAAATAAAAATGTTGCAATTTACGATAAAAGTTTTGCAGGAAAAATTTTTGTTTTAGAAAATGATGTTTGTATAAATCAAGAAAATCCTTTTATGATTTCTGGAATTGCTTTTGGTAGTCCATCACTTTTAAAATCAAAATCAATTTTGTATACAGGTTTTATAAATCAAGCTGGTAATTTATACATCTGGTCTGAAAAAATTTTAAGAGATGAATTTCCAAAAAAATTAGATGGAGTTTTTTATTCTAATCTTGTAAATAACGGAAAATATTTTTATGCAGTTTCTTCAGTTGGTGAAATTTTTAGAATTGATGTAAACGGAAATTATATTTCTGTAAAAATTCCTAACATCAGTGTAAAAGAAGGTTACATAACTGTTGCAAGTCAAGATAACGGAGTGAACAATATTTATCTAACAACAGATGGAAATGTTATTTACGGTTTTAACGAAAACTTAGAATTACTTTCAGGCTTTCCTTTAGCTGGGTGTGGAGCACCAATTTTTACAGATGTAAATGGTGATAGGATTTTAGATTGCCTTGTTCAAACAATCGATAAAAAAATTAATGCTTGGAATTTGCGATAATATAAAAGGATAATTAAAATGAAAAAAAATATTTTTACACAATTACTAATTTTTTTAATTTTGGTTTTAAGTTTTTCTTGTACATCTTTACAACAGGATGTAATGATTTCTTCAGTTGATGCAGAAAATATAGAAGAATGTAGACATATATTAGAACTACAAGGTTATACTGATATAAATGTTGAACCAAAAAAAGCATGGGATATTGAGATTAATCTATCTAATAAAATCTCTGTTGGAGATTTAGCATTTGATTTAACACAGTTATCTACTTATATAAAAGCTGGTATTCCACTAGTTGATTCAGTTAAAATTATTTCTCAACAAGCATCTAAAAGTGTTCAAAGAAGAGCTTATCAAAGACTTTTATATGATTTATTAAAAGAAGAACATCAAATTGATGTGACTTTAGTAAATGCTCGATTTGTGAAGCCGTTTGATAAAAATCTTATGAAAAAACTTGCTAAAGAGCATGAAGTTTTTGTAACTTTAGAAGATAACGTGTATCAGGGTGGTTTTGGTCAGCAGGTAACGGACTTTTTATATAAAGAAAAGCTGCATCCGGAAATCATAAACATTTCCATACCAGATCAGTTTGTAGAACATGGAAGTGTAGGTCAGTTATACGAAAAGCTTGGCATGGATGCAAAGAGTGTGGTTCGTAAGGTGCTAAATTGTTTGGTGAATAGATAAATTAGAAAATATTTAATTAGAAATATAAATGGTAATTATTCAGCCGTGTAGGTCATAGACGTGCCAGCAAGCTGCCACACGTGTGAACTATTTAGAACTGAATAGCTACTAAATAGGATAGCTTTATGTGACATAGTTATATGTGACGGAATGGAGTAATATATGAAAAAGAGACTGGATGTACTGCTGGTAGAGCAGCAGCTTGCCACTTCCAGAGAAAAGGCAAAAGCAATTATTATGTCTGGAATCGTTTATGTGGATGGGCAGAAAGAAGATAAAGCCGGTTCCATGTTTCCGG
>CALBXN010000221.1 GCA_937890485.1 uncultured Treponema sp. | reverse complement strand
AATAATAGCGAGTGGTTCATCTTATAATGCAGGGGTATTTGGTAAATACTTTCTTGAACAAATTGCAAAATTTTTTGAGCATAAGCTAAATTAGGATTTTCGTTTTTATATCCATCCATATACAAATTAGAACAAAATCCAAAACAGGATTTTTTTATTCTTCCGTATCCATCTCGATAAATAAAACGATAATAACGATTCCAAGCAGAAAGCCAATAATCAGTTTGAGCATACATTTCTAAAATTTGATATTCTCGTTCTACAAGATAAGTATTAGCTTCTACATCTGATTTATCAAAAGAAACTTGATATGATTTTCCATCAAAATTAAATTGATGAATTTCTTTTTCGCCTTGAGGAAATGCAAATGTTGTTATTGCACCTGCTTCAAAAAAACTACCTCTATCAATACAAACACTATCCAAAATAGAAAGAATCATTTGCTTAAAAATTTCTTCTGATTCATGTGCAGTATAAGCAATTAGTGAAAATATTTTATTTTTGTCTGGAAGTTGAACTGCTAATGCCCAAGCATCACACAAAATATTATTGAAATAAAAACTCATTGAACCTAAAGATGTTTGTCGATTCCGCCAAGTAAAATTTTCGATTTCAATATTTCCTTGTAATTTATCAGAACAAAATTCTAAGCATTCCTTTGAAGAAGAAAATCTAGAACTTTCATAAACATTTATAATAATTTCAATAGGAATAAATTCACTTTCTAAAAAATAGCCAGTAGAATTAGATTCTGCAACATAAAATCCATCAGGTAAATCTATGGTATAGCCAAATTCTTCACTTGAAAGATATTCAGCACTAACTGAAAGACAAAAGAAAAATTGAATTAAAACAAATAATATAAAAAATCGCTTATTAAGATTAAATAGTTTACACATAATCATATCTCCAATATAATTATCGAATGAATAAATTGCAAATATTATTTGAAAATGATGAAATTCGCATAATAAATAAACCATGTGGGCTTGCAGTTCAAGGTGGAAAAGATGTAAAAACCAGTGTTGACACAGAACTTGCAATACAAACAGGAGAAAAAATTTATCCTGTTCATCGATTAGATAAAGAAACTTCAGGCATTTTAGTTACAGCAAAAAATCCTAAAGCTGCAACAAAATGGACAAATTTAATAGCTTCAAAACAAGTAAAAAAACAATATCACGCACTTTGCTTTGGAAAATTTGAAAAAACTTCAGGAAAATTTGATATAGCCTTAATTGACAAAGGTGTAGAAAAAAAAGCCCTTACTTTTTATAAAGTTATTTCCTGTGTTGAAAATATCCAATTGCAAGAAAATTTTACAGAAAAATTTAGTTTTTCCTTACTTGAACTCACTTTAGAAACTGGAAGAATGCATCAAATAAGAAAACATCTTGCTCAAAATAAAACTCCAATTCTTGCAGATGATAAATACGGTGATTTTAAGTTAAATAAATTAATAAAAAAAGAACTAGGCATAAAAAAAATGATGTTATTAGCAAAAATTTTGATTGTAAATTCTCTACAAAATACGGAAAAGTTTTTATCCAATAAAAAAATCGAAGTTCCCTACCCTAAATATTTTTTAGAAGCAATAGAAAAACTAAGATTAAGCCATTGACAAAACTCAATTAAATGTACATCATAGCATACTATGGAAAATATCCCAATTTCATTGTCATATTTAGAAACTCTCTCTACAGCTGATTTAATTGAATTAGCAGAGGAATACGATTTAGATATTCCTGAGAATTTAAATCGTCGATTCGTTATTTCTGAACTTTTAGAAATAGCAAATGAATTAAATGAAGAAATTATTGATGACTTTGAAGTAAGCGAAGAAGCAGTTGAAACAACTACAGACCTTCCATTGACATACAATGAAACCCAGATTGATGTGATTTTAAGAAATCCAGCTTGGGTTTATGTATTTTGGGATATTAGTTCTTCAGATTTACAAGAAATTATTAATTCAAATGATTTTTCAAAGTTGATATTAAAGGTAAATTTTTGGGAATCAGCAACTTCTGACAAAATCATTGACTTGTGTGAATTGACTATTTCTACTGAAGACAGAGCACAATATATTTTTTTACCAGTAGGTAAAACTTGTTTTTCAATAGATTTGATTGCAGAATTTACAAACTTCGAACCCAAAAGACTTACCACATCAAGACGAGTTTCTATTCCAGAAGGAGCCCCTGTTATTAGTTTAAAATCTTTGGAAATGCCAATATCTCCGATATTAAAACTTTCTGGAATGCAAGAATTACTAAAATCACACTATGAAAATCATAGACAGTCTTTCACCTAGGATAAAGAGGAAATAATATGTCAAGGAAATCTCTTGTACTTCATTTAGTTGCTCATAAAGGTTATTTTAAGCATTTAGAATCAGAGAATGTTTCTAAAAATCAAATTTTATTTTTATCAATCTCTCAAATTTACCTACCACTTCTAAATATGTTTGCAAATTTAGAATCAGATGGTATCTCATTTAAAATGGGAATGACAATAACTCCGACGCTATGTGCTCAATTAAGCGATCCTGTTTTGCAACAAAAATATATAGAATGGCTTGACAAGTTAATTTTACTTGGAGAACAAGAAGTAAAAAGATATTCTCCTGATTCAGAAAAATATAATTTAGCAAAATATTATCTTAAAACAGTAAAACGTGATAAAAGAGATTTTATAGAAACTTTCAATCAAGATATTTTATCTAAATTTTCATATTATGCCAAAAAAGGAAATTTAGAATTATTTGCAACTAGTGCAACTTTTGGATTTCTACCACATATTGCAGATTTGGACGAAGCTATCAATGCTCAAATTGAAATTGGACTTTTATCACATAAACACCATTTTGGAATTGCACCAGAAGGATTTTTTCTTCCTCACTTTGGATATAATCAGGGACTAGAACGCAATCTAAAATCTTATGGTTTAAATTATACAATTTTGGAGCCACAAGGTATTTTGTTTGGAAAACCAACACCAGAAATGGGAATTTTTTCACCTGTTAGAGCTAACAATTCATTTGCTTTTTTTGCAAAAGATCCTGATACAACAGCCGAGATTTGTGGAAGTAACGGATATATGATGAAAGATCAATACAGAAATCAACAAAGAGATATTGGTTTTGATTCAGAATTATCAGATTTAGAAGGATTCTTAGATGAATCTAATTCAAGATGTCCTACAGTATTTAAATATTGGTCAAATGCTTCAAATAATAAATTTTATAATTTAGAGGAAGCAACAGAACAAATAAAACTGGATGCAAAAGACTTTCTTGAAAAGAAAATAAAAAAATTAAATGAAGCAGAAATGCTAACAGAAGGAAAAAATTGTTCGTTAGTTTGTACTTTCGAACCAGAACTTTTAGGAGGTGTTTGGTTTGAAGGAATTAATTGGTTAGAACAAATTTTTAGACAAGCAGCCTTACAAGATGAAATTGAAATTGATAACTGCTGTGATATTACAAAAGAACAATTTACACTTCAAAAAATTGAACCATTATCAAGTGCATCAAATGGAGTTGGTTTCGGTGAAAATCTTTTAGATAGCAGTAATGACTGGATGATTCGTTACATGAGAAAAAATACAATAAGAATGATGGATTTAGCAGTAAGATTTACAGATGATACAGGATTAAAAGCTAGAACTCTAAATCTTGCAGCAAAAGAAGTTTTATTGTCTCAAGCAAGCGATTGGCCAGCAATGATACATGATAAAATTTATCCAGATTATGCAAAAGAACAATTTATAAAAGCTATAAATGGTTTTTCGACTGTATATGAATCTCTTGGTTCAAATAGTATAAGTACAGAATGGCTTACAAGAATTGAAAGAGAACACAATTTATTCCCTTGGACAAATTACAAAGTTTTTTCAAAAAAGAAATAGACTTTTCTCTAAAATCTCTATAAAATTATCATTATGGAGAAATTTGAAAAAGTAAAATTATTATTTTGTAGTATATTTTTATTCTCTTTAATTATTTTTCCTATTTTTGGAGAAAGTAGTAATGCAATCCAAATAAAACATATTCTATTAGGTGTTCTTTTTTCATTTATAATTTTATTTCTTATACTGATAATTTATGCTATAAATATTTTTATAAAAGATAAAATATTGATAAAATCACAAATAAAATCCCTTAAAACAAAAAATTATAATTTTAGTGAAAATCATAAACAAAAAAATACAAAAGTAAAAATAAGTTTAATATCAAAAATGTTAGTAATTACTATAGGATTAGTAATAATTATTATCAGTTCAATTTCTAGTTCATTAGCTATAATTATTTTCAACAATCAAAAAGAAACATTAGCAACTGGTTTACAAAGACGAATTACAGTTTTGATGGAAAGTATTTCTAGAGGTGCAAAAGTTTATCTACCAGAACAAAATACTTTAGAATTAAATCTTCTAACAGAACAATCAAACACAATGTTAGAAGCAAAAAGCATAACAATTTTAGGTTTTCCAGCTGATAAAAATAAAGAACGAACTATAAATTATGTTTGGGCATCAAATGATCCAAATATAAATACAAAAATTGATACAAAAGAAATAGTTTTTGGCAAATCACGAATAATTAATCCAGAACTCTTAGAAATCACATCAGAAACATTAAAACTAAATAAGAATGTAACATATAACATAAAAAAAACATCAAATCAAATTACAGAATTAATTTCAGAATATAAAAATTATGAAGCCACTAATACAATTGATAATGAAGAAAAAAAACAAGATTTATTCATATTAATAAAAGAATTAAACACAAAAGTTGAAATGGAATTACATCAAATTGCAAAAAAAAATTTAGGCTCAATTCCTCCTTTCAATAATAAAACCATAGAAAGAAAAAACACAGATTATTTATTTTATCAACCAATTTTGTTTAAAGAACCAACTGAAGAAAATTTTGTAAAAGGTTTAGTTCTTATAGAAGTTAATACTGATTCTTTAATAGACTCGCTAGATATCACAAGAAATAAAATTTTAATATCAATATTGATAGTTTCTGTAATTGTCATTTTTATTGGTGCAATAATATCTTTGGTTTTATCAGTTTACATTGTAAAACCAATTAAGCAATTACAAAAACATGTAGCAATGATTAAAGATACAGAAAATAAAGCTGAATTATACAATAAAAAAATTTTTATTAACACCAAAGATGAAATTGAAATATTAAGTTCAAACATAAATGAAATGACAGAAAATTTAGTACAAGCTGCAGTTTACGAATCAATGTTATTGGGAGGAAAAGAAGTTCAACGATCTTTTTTACCACTTGATACAGTTGATAATGTTAATAAAATCAAACTCTCAGTTGGGCACATTGAAACATCAAAGGTACAATTTTTTGGATACTACGAAGGAGCAAAAGGAGTTTCAGGAGATTTTTTTGATTTTAAAAATTTGGATGGAAGATATTTTGCTTTAATTAAATGCGATGTTTCAGGAAAAGGAACTCCAGCAGCTTTAATCATGGCAGAAGTTTCTGCTCTTTTTTGTGATTACTTTAGAAATTGGACATATGAAGAAAATGATATTAACTTGCAAAAACTGATTTATAAAATAAATGATCAACTTGAATCACGAAATCTACAAGGAAAATTTGCCGCGTTTACTTTGGGAATTTTTGATACAGAACTGGGCGATATTTACTTTTGTAACGCAGGAGATAACATAATTCACATTTATGATTATTCTGAAAAACAACAAAAAACTATAACACTACCTTCAACACCTGCAGCAGGAATCTTTTCATCATCAATTATAAAAGAAAAAGGTGGATTTCCTACAACAAAAGTACATTTAGATAAAAATGACATTTTATTTTTATACACAGATGGAATTGAAGATTCAAAACGATTTTTTAGAAATTCTGAAAACGAAATATTAAGATTTATTCCAAACAGCAATAAAATTCATGAAGATAAAAGCGATAACAATATAATCAATAGCGAAGAATTTGGAAAAGAACGAATTAAAAAAATTATCGATTCTGTATTTTCAAGAGAAAAATATGAATTAATAAAAAAACAAAATCCAATTGAAAATGAAGATCAAAAATTGATTTTTGACTTTTCAATGCTAGAAGGTTCGCCTGAAGACGTAATAATGGCATTAGTTTCTGTAGAAAAAATTTTTAGATTATATCAAACATCTTCAGAAAACAATCATGCCATTGTTGATAAGAAAATTGACAAATTTTTAGAACTTCATTTTAACAAATATGATACAATCTGTAATGCAAAATTAGAACATCCTAATCCTGATTTAAAAGATGAATACATAGTATATACATCAATGAAAGAAGAAGAGCAAACTGACGATTTAACTTTAGTTGCAATTAAGAAAAAATAGATTTTTAAATTTTTGGATACTTGTAAACTTTTTCGTCTTTGTTAAAGTAATAGTAATCTTCATCTTGAAAAATTATACAAGAAATTGGATTTAAACTATCTAAATTAAATTTTCCTCCCCCACCAGGTAAATCAACAGAAAATTTTGGCAAAGATAATCCAGACAATTCTTCTTTTAATTTTTGATATAACGCACATGCTTCTTCCAAAGGAACTCTAAAATGAGAAGTGCCTTTAGGCAAATCACACTGAAACAAATACCCTGGTTTTATTCCAAGTTCAACAAGAGAATTAAATAAATCCACAAGAAGTTCTAATTTATCATTTACATTTTTTAATAAAACTGTTTGACTCTGAATTGGAATACCAGCATTTTTTAATTTTGTAAAAGCCTCAACAGATTTTTTTGCAAATTCATTATGAATTTCGTAAGGATGATTTATGTGTGGAATAAACCAAATTCCAGAATATTTTCTCAAAATAGAAATCAAAGAATCAGTTATACGATGTGGTGCAAAAAAAATTGCTCGAGAACAAATTCTGATTATCATTCTTGGTCTAATAGATTTTATTTTTGAAATGTATAAATCTAAAGTTTGATCAGATAAAGTTAAAGGATCTCCTCCAGAAAATAATAATTCTTTTATCTGTGGATTTTTTTCTAAATACTGACAAATAAAATTAATTTCATTTTCATCAATTACATAATTATTACAACTAACAAAATCTTTTCTAAAACAATATCTACAATACGAAAAACAATTTGAAGAAGTTAAAATCAATCCTCGATTTTTGTATTGATGAATAAAATTTGGAGAAATTTGATAATTTTTAGCTCCAAGAGGATCTTCAGTTTCAAATACTGAAAAATTATTTTCTAACTCTGATGGAAAAACTTGATTTGAAATTCCACTATAATCTATATTTTTTGATTTTAAATTTTCAATAATTTCCTCAACATTTTTTGTTAAAGAAAAAGGCAATATTTTATTATGATTTTTTGTAGTATTGTTTTTTGCTTGCATAATCTTCTACTAAAAAAAAAGACTGACTTTGTAAGTCAGTCTTATCGGGAGCGACGGGGCTTGAACCCGCGATCTTCGGCTTGACAGGCCGACGCGATAACCAGCTTCGCTACGCCCCCTGATGTTCTAACTATACAAAAATCTAAAAAAAGTGTCAATATAAAATATAAAAAAAATTAAAAATATTTCTAATTTTATCACAAATTTATGATAATTGACATGTACCTTGTATCATGGTATAATGAAATACTAAAAATTCTACATATATGTTGTAAGTTATACATATGTTAAAGAGGTTATAAATGAAAACTAAAGACGAAGTGAAAAAGGAAAAAAAATCTGTAAAAAAACTCCTTTTAAGCGTAGGGTCAATTGCAATTCTTATTTTAGCAGCCATTACATTCGTGTTTATTCCAGGAATGGCTCAAGCAGGCAATGGTGGTATTCCTGTTTTTGGATCTTGGGATGGAGAACAAGTTAAATATGAACAAGGAACATATTTTGTAAACAGATTACAAGCTTACCTAGAAGAAGCAAAACAAAGCAATCAAGAAATTTCAGATTATGTTTATCAATTTTACCTATACAGAGCCTTCTCTGATAGTATTAACAGATTAGCATTTATTGACTATGCTAATTCAACTGGATATACACTTTCTAATCAAAAAGTAAATAGGGCAATGATTCCTTACTTTTCAGAAAACGGTGAATACTCTGATAGACTTTATAGAAACACACCAGATAGTGAAAAAAACAATCTTAGAGAACAAATTTCAGACGATTTGATTTATACAAGATTTATTTTAGACTATTTTTCAGATGATGTCATGAAAATGAATCAAAGTTACGCAGACTTTGCCTTTGGTCTAAAAACATCAGATGCAGAACTTGCATTTATTAATAAAATGAACAGTACAGCAAAATCTTTTGAGATTGTTTCTTTTGATACAAATAATTATCCAGAATCAAAAGCAATAGAGTTTGCAAATGAAAATTCTGATTTATTCAATAAATACTTTTTTAATGCAATTTCAGTTGAATCAGAATCTGTTGCAAAAAAAATTCTATCACAAATCAATAATTCAGAAATCACTTTTGAAGATGCTTTAACAGAATATTCAAAAAATTATTACACAACATCAGAAGGTGAGTTAAAAAATAAATATGAATATCAAATCAAATCAACTTTAGCAACTGAAGATGATTTTGCAAAATTAAAAAATTTGGAAATTGATTCTTTAAGCGAAGTTATCAAAACAGGTACAGGGTACACAATTTATAAATGCACTGCTGTTTCTGAACCAACAAACATGAAAAACTCAGACACAATCAAAGAAGTTCTTTCTTACATGAAAACAAATGAAATGGGAAGAATCGAAGATTACTTTAAGTCAGAAGCAGAAGACTTTATCGCAACTGCAAAAGCTAGTTCTTTTGATAACGCTTGTTCAAAATTTGATTTACAAAAAGAAACAGTTAGCGACTATGTTCTCAACTATATGAATACATCATTGATTAGAACAGCTAATACTTCAGTTTCTCAAATTGCATCTGCATATCAAAACGAAAACTTTTTGAAAACTTTATTTAATTTATCAACAAATGAAATTTCAAAACCAATCGTTATTGGAACAAACATTATTGTTTTGAAAGTAACTAATTCAAAATCAACTGCAGCTCAAATTGAAAAAATTGCTTACGTAGAAAACTCAGCAAATGCTGATCAATCAACAATTTTAGAAAATGTATATGCTAGCAAAAAACTAAAAAATAATTTTGAAAAAACATATACAAAATATTTTTCTGCAAACTAATAAAATTGAATAACTTACAAAATGAAAAACCTTGTTTGGAACAAGCCAAACAAGGTTTTTCAGTAACATACAAAAATAAATATCTTTATTCAAAATATAATCCACAACAAACTATAGAAAAATTAATTTCAGAATTTAAGATTCAAGAGAATACTTTATTAATTGTAAATTCTCCAGTTTTATTTTACGGAATTGATTTACTTATAAATAAACTACCACAAAATTCAATAATATTAGCAATTGAACATGATAAAAATTTATACGATTTTTCTATCAATTGTAGTGAATCAAATATAAAAAAAATACAAAATAATATTTCCAATTTTATCTATTTAAATTTACAAACAGAAAATGAAATTTTAACTTTATTTTCAAATAAAAAATTTATCAATAAAATTAGATGTTGTAAACGAGTTTCAAAAATAAATCTTAGTGCAATAATAAATGAATATGAAATATTTTATCAAAATATTTTTACTTACTTCACAAATTATATTTCACAATTTTGGAAAAACAGAATAACACTAACAAAACTTGGAAAGTTATATTCAAAAAATATTTTTTTAAATTTAGCAAATATTAATAAATCAAAAAATATAATTTACAATTCTATTGATAAACCAATTATTGTTTTTGGTGCAGGAACATCCTTAGATGATACAGTAAAAGAATTTCATAATAATAAAACTGATTACAATGATTTTTTTATTATTTGTGTTGATAGTGCATTAAAACCTTTATTATCATACGGAATAATTCCTAATGTTGTTGTTGCAGTGGAAAGTCAACTTGCTAATGAAAAAGCTTTTATAGGAACAAAAAAAATAGATTATTTACTCATTGCAGATTTAACTTCCAGACCTAATATAAATAATTATCATAAAAATAATATTGCATATATTTTTACAGAATTTTGTAATTCAAATTTTTTAGATGCAATACTTAAATTAAATCTTCCAGTAAAAAAATTTATTCCATTAGGTTCTGTTGGATTATATGCTATCGAACTTGCAATAAATTTCAGAAAAGAAAACTCCCCTATTTATTTTACAGGATTAGATTTTGCCTACACAATTGAAAATACACATTGCAAAGGCGCGCCATCAACTAACACAAAAAAAATAAATTCTAACAGAATTAAATCTTTAATTAATGTATCACCTGCATATAAAACTGGAACAAGCAAACTAGAATCATATGATTCAAATATTTTCACAGATAAAATATTATTCAATTATGCAAATCAATTTATCGAATTATTTCATAATGTAAAAAATTTATATAATCTATCTGAAAAAAGTATTTTTAATTTATTAGAATTTAATTCGCATAAAATACAAACAATAAAACCAATTGAAATTAAAAATAAATTAAAAAATAAAAATCATACAGATAAGACTGAAAAAATAAATTTTTATAACAATGTAGATAAAGAACTAAAATTTAAAATTAAAAATTTTATTTTAAATGAAATAAATTCATTAAATGAATTAAAAGAAAATTTATCAACAGGAAAAACAAACATTGAAAAAATAAAACAAGAAATTGATTTACATGATTATCTGTTCTTGCACTTTCCAGACGGATATAATGGTGCAAAAACAGACATATCATTTTTAAAAAGAGTTAGAAACGAAATCGACTTTTTCTTAAAAATATTAAATAGAAGTTTAAATCAATTGGAAGAATAATTTTTTTTATTCTTCTTTAGTTTTTAATACTGCTAAGAATGCTGATTGTGGAAGTTCTACATCACCAACCATCTTCATTCGCTTTTTTCCTTCTTTTTGTTTTTCAAGAAGTTTTCGTTTACGAGTGATATCTCCCCCATAACATTTTGCAAGAACATCTTTTCGTAGAGCACTTACAGTTTCTCTAGCGATAATTTGACTTCCAATTGCACCTTGAATTGCAATCTTAAATTGTTGTCTAGAAATTTCATCTTTTAACTGAGCACAAACATTACGTGCTTTGTCATAAGCACTTCCTTTAAAACACAATTGAGAAAGAGCATCCACCATTTTTCCGTTAATCAAAATATCAATTTTTACTAAATCAGTTTCACGATAACCGATAACTTCATAATCAAAAGAAGCGTAACCTCGACTGTAACTTTTTAATCTATCATAAAAATCAAATAGAACTTCAGACAGTGGCATTTCATAAATTATTTCTACGCGCTTTTGATCAAGATATTGCATATTTGTTTGCACACCACGTTTTTCTGTACATAAAGACATTATGCTTCCAAGATAAGTTGCAGGAGTAATAATATTTGCTTTAATGTACGGCTCTCTTGCAGAAGCTATTTTTGCAACTTCAGGATAATCAGCTGGATTATCAATAAATTTTTCTTCGCCACTTGTTAAAGTAATACTATATCTAACAGAAGGAGCAGTAAAAATTACCGATTGATTAAAATCTCGTTCTAATCGTTCCTGAATAACTTCAAGATGAAGCAAGCCTAAAAATCCACATCTAAAACCATGTCCTAATGCAATTGAAGAATCTTTTTCATAAGTAATACTAGCATCATTCAAACATAATTTTTCCATACTATCACGCAATTCTTCATAATCATTTGAGTCAATTGGATAGATAGATGAGAAAACTACAGGCTTTACATCTTTAAAACCAGGTAAGGGTTCTTCTGCAGGATCATCTGCAATTGTTACTGTATCGCCAACTTTAACATCTGAAACTGTTTTAATACCTGCAATAATATAACCTACATCACCACAAGAAAGTTCAGATTTATCCTCAAGTTTTATTTTGAAAATTCCAACACTATCAACTTTGTAATCTGTATTAGAACTCATAAAACGCACAGTTTGACCAGGTTTTATTTTTCCTCCAAAAAGTCTAACATGAACAATAACACCTCGATAAGGATCATAGTGACAGTCAAAAATCAAAGCACGGGTTTTTTCTGATGTAGAAGGTTTTGGAGCTGGAATTCTGTTTACAATTGCTTCAAAAAGTTCATCAATTCCAGTACCCTGTTTTGCAGAAACTAAAATTGCCTCTTCAGCATCTAGTCCCAAATCATGCTCAATTTGATATTTTACAGAAGGAATATCTGCCGCCGGTAAATCGATTTTATTTACTACCGGAATAATCTCCAAATCTTGCTCTAAAGCCAAATACATATTTGATAAAGTTTGAGATTCAACACCTTGAGCAGCATCTATTAAAAGCAAAGCTCCTTCACAAGAAGCAATAGCACGAGAAACCTCATAAGAAAAGTCAACATGTCCTGGAGTATCAACAAAATTTAATTCGTAAAATTTACCATCTTTTGCTTGATATGGAATCGTAACTGCTTGACTTTTTATTGTAATTCCACGTTCACGCTCGATATCCATGGAATCTAAAATTTGATTTTGAAATTGTCTATCGTCAATAATTTTTGCCTTTTGTATCAATCGGTCAGAAAGAGTCGATTTTCCGTGATCAATATGTGCTACTATACAAAAGTTTCTAATCTGATTTAATTCTGCCATTTCTCTATTCTATTAAAAAAAGTTTTCACTGTCTAGTGGAGTAGCTAAAACTAAAGAAACATCTAAGTAACCATTAGATTTTT
The DNA here is from genome assembly GCA_937890485.1 of uncultured Treponema sp. Taxonomy (GTDB): domain Bacteria; phylum Spirochaetota; class Spirochaetia; order Treponematales; family Treponemataceae; genus RGIG9060. The sequence goes on along the minus strand of CALBXN010000221.1, from coordinate 1,595 downwards.
TCTTTGAGTAAACATCTGAAAACAAAACATCTTTTTTCTCAGAAAGATAAGTACGAAAAATTTTTACTGGATCTAATTCTGTAAAACCACTTTCGTATGCAATACTTCCTTTAACTACAGATTCAACAATATATTTATTACCAAAACCAGAAGAAACATTTTTTAATTTCATACCGAATAAAGGATAAAAAACATTAGATACTTGTTCGTTATTGTAAAAATCCAGTCCAGGATATTTTGCTCTAACATCTGATAAAACTAAAATATTTTTTTCTTCTCCTAATTCATTAAGAATTGTGTATTCAATAATTGAGTTAGGTAAAATTGAAATTTGTTTAAGATGTAATTCTTCCAAAGAAGAAATTTTTTCACCATTTATAGCTGTAATAATATCACCTTCTTTTATACCAGCATAACGAGCAGAACTTGATTTTTGCATCCATAATACTTCAACACCTTTTTCTTTTACAGTTTTTCCGTAAACACCAACAAAAGAATGAGTAATTTTTCCACCATAGTAAAGTCGAGGCAAAAGAAGTTTTAGATATTCAACAGGTATTGCAAAATTTAAACCTTGAAATTGTAACATTCCTGCAAAAACAATTGCTTGCACATTTCCATATTCATCAATTATTGGACCTCCTGAATTTCCATTGTTTACAGCAGCATCAATTTGCATTACAGTACCAATAGAAAAAAGCTGACGACCTTCTGCAGAAACAATTCCAGAAGTTAGAGTTCTTTCAAGTCCAACAGGGGAACCAATTGCAAAAATTTTATCACCAATATCAAGAGAAGAAGAACTTCCTAATGCAAAAACATATTCAGGAGTAACTTCTGTTTTTAACAAAGCTAAATCCAAAGATTCGTCGTATCCAACAACTTTTGCAGGAATTCTTGTTTCTGTATCGTTACTTAGTTTTATATATAATTTACTAACACCTTCGTATTCTGGATCAACTTGGCTTGAAATAACATGATAATTGGTAATTAAATATCCACGCTTATCTATAAAAAAACCAGATCCAATTGCTTTATTCGAAAATGCTTTTCCTGACTCAATTTTAACACCTAAGTCAATCCAAATCGTAACTGTACCGTCAATCATTTTAGAAATTTTGTCGGAAGTTTTTTCATTTGGAGGCAAGAGATAATCTTTATAAAGTGAAATTATATTATTTTGAGCATAAATATATTTTTCAGAAAAAGAAAAACTTTCAAAAATATCAATTAAAGAGTCAAGATTGGAATTTTTAATAATCTTATTTAACGATACATATTCCGAACAAAAATCAAACCATTTTTGCTCAGCATATAAATCTTGTAAATTTTGTATTGAATTTTGCAAATTTTTTTCTAAATATTCTTTTACAGAAATTTCTGTTTTGTATTCTTGAAACAACAAATATGAATACCAAAATGCTTTTAAATCATCAGTTTTCGAAACCTTATCTATTTGTGAAATTTTATTTTCAATAAACTCTTCAGTAGAATACTCTTTTTTATCAATTTGCAACTCATTATTTTCATTACTTGCACAAGAAAAAATACAAATTATAAAAACAAACAAAAAAGATAAATTAGATTATTTTTAT
>CALBXN010000220.1 GCA_937890485.1 uncultured Treponema sp. | reverse complement strand
TTTTATATTTTAATTATTATTACTGATTTTTGTACCAAAGAAATCTTTGTCATTTAGGATTTTTTCGATATTTGCGATATCTTTTCCACCTGCACAGATTACATCTATATCTGCACTTTCTGCTTTTTTGCTTGCAATTGGATCAAAAGGACAGTTTTTTCCAGGAACCCATTCATCTCCAACCATTTTTCTAAAATCTTTCCATGTAATTTTATCTAAAGGTTTAGCATCTGGATTTTTTTTAGGATCATCTGTGTAAACTTGTTCGATATTTGAAAGATTTACAACAGTTTTTGCTCCAAATTGTTCTGCTAAGAAAATAGCATCTGTATCTGTTGAAAAACCTGGTTTCCAACCTGCTGCAACTAAGATTTTTCCTTTTATTTCAGAAACTGAAGTAGGGTCGTATACAACATCTTGTAAACACAAATCTGAAAAAATTGATTTTAATAGTTGTGCGTTTAACCGTGTTGCCATAATCCCAATCCAATCGGCAGTTCCGTTATCTGTTGTTGAATCAATAATTTCTCTATATGCATTTTGGTAAATTCTTGCAGGACCGCCACCACCAACAACAAGAATCAATTTACGATTTTCATCTTCGTTAAGCCAATTTCTAACTAGTGTAGAAAACTTTTTAAGAAATTCTGTATCAGGAAATTCAGGAACAACAATAGAACCTCCAACTGATAGAACTTTTACCATAATTTTCTCCTATTGAAAAGTTTTTTATGAGAACTAAAAGTTTATATCATGTAACTTTTAGTAAACTCCTGTAACATAAACATTGCTCCAAAAAGAACTATATGACTGTGCCTCACCTGATGTTTCTTCCCAAATAGATTGAAGTGCATAAGTTTTTGGTCTGTAAACAATATTTCCATGTATGTGAGTACTTTTTATTTTGTTCCAACCTCTTGAAAAAACTACATGTTGAGAATCTAAATTTCCAAAATAAAAAGATTTGTTTGTGTCATTATAATCTGTCGTTGCGTATTCTAATCCTGCACCTAATGAACAATCAACTGGAATCCACCCAAAATCTTCTATGTAAAATTCATTCCACCAATGATTATGTGCTTCCATATTTGAATCAACATAAATTCCTGAAATAGGAATACATGGAATTCCAGCATTTCTCGCTAAAGCACAGAAAACCATAGCATAGTCATATGCATCACCTTGTAGGTTGTCTATTAATTCTATTACATCTGCTTCTGCTGCTCTTAATTCAGGAAGAATGTTAAAATGTGTTATAAAGTAATTATAAATTGCTTTTGCTTGTAAATAAGGATTTGAAACTCGAGAAACTATTTTAGTTTTTAATTCTGTTATTTTAGGATTATTTGTTGGTACAATCTCATCTTCCTTTAAGTAATCCGAAAAGTGTTGTAAAGTTTCTTTTGAATATGGTTTAACTTTTTCACTATTAATATTTGTTTTAACGCTATATACAGGTACTACAAATGAATGTGCAACTGAAAATTTATTATTTTGTCGTGAATCAATTGTTGTTTGGTGAACTAATGTGTTCATATAATCATTGATTATAGGTTCTGGATTTGAAACAGGAATTTCTATGTTTCTTTGCGAAGGTGTTATTACAGGTTTTGGAACTCTTAAAATAATATCTGCACTTCCTTTAAAATCTTCAGCTGTTATGTTTGCAGATACTGAAAGTAAAAATGTTTTTTTATCTGTAAAATTTTTTGTTCCAGGCATATTAGATATTTTTAAGTTATACAAATTACTATTTCCGTTATTTGTTGCAATGTAAATATCTCCAGAACAAGCTCCATCTGGAATTCTTACTCTAATTTCTTGATTGCTCCAAAATTCGTAATCAAAATTATTTTCTGAGCATGATATGAAGTCATGTTTTTCTTCTTCTTCCGATTCAATAGAAAATAAAACTTTTGAATTATTTCTTAAAGTTCCAAAATTTTTTCCAAAAATAGTTATAATTTTTCCAATAGCACCATTTTTTTCTGTAATGTTAGATATATAGGGAATAGAAGATTGTGTATCATTTTTTACTAAAACAGGTATTGTTGCTTTATTCGTAAAATTAACCGCTTGGGATTTTCCTGCTGATGTTACAACATAAACTAATCCGTCAGTTATATTTTGAGGTAATCTAATTTGAATGTCATTATCTGTCCAAGATGTGTAGCTTGATGAAGTAAGTCTGTTCCCTGCAATTTCTACATAACTATCTTCGATATTGTTACCAAAATTTGTTCCGTAAATATGAATTGTGTCCCCAGGTAATGCAATTGATGGCGAAATATGAGTTAATACAGGATCTTTTTTTGCTGTAAATGTAATTAACAAGGATATTACAGTTGCGAAAATTAAAATCAACGCAAACAACGCAAATCTTAAAATAGAATGCTTTCTTAAGAGATATAAAATTTTATTTAATAATGTCAATCTTCAAAACCTGCCATTGGAATATATGTTACATTATACATAGATTGTGCATTATTGTACATATCAAATGACGAAGTAGAATTTCTATAAGGTAAAGTATTTATTACAAACTTTATATTGTTTGATTTATTTTCAATTCGTGGCATAAAAATATTGTCATTAAAAAGTTTATTGTTTGTATTAGAAACTAAAAGAGGAGTTGATTTAATTCGCGCTACAGAATCATCAACAATAACACCTCTTTCTGTAAAAAGTTTTGGAAGATTTGTATTTTGTGATACAAAAGATAAATCTTGTTGAGACATTCCTCCAGAAATTATTCTAATTGGTAAAATCACAGCGATAATCAAAGCGGCAGCCATTGCAGGAATAACTTTATTTAAAAATACAAGTGGAGAATTTGTAGATTTTTTTGTAACATCTCTAAACTTAAGTAGAGTTGATAGTTTTTGATAACTTTCTGCGAGTTGTTCATCTGATAAGGAAATATTCTTGCTATCTTCTCTTAGAATACCTTGCACTGATTTTAGTTTGTTTAATTTTTCTGTACAAGATGCACATTTTTGCAAGTGTTCAAGATATTGTTCTTTGTATGGTGAATTTAATTCCCCATCTAAATAAACAGAGTGAATATCATTTTCAGGACATATAGACATCGTCTTCTCCTATAATTTTTGCAAGTTGCTCTCGAGCTCTAAAAACTCGAACCTTTACATTACCTTCTGTAATTCCTAAAACTCTACCGATTTCTTTATAATTCATATCGGCGTATTCTCTAAGAATTAGAATTATTCTTAGTTTTTCAGGAAGTTTATCTAAAGCAGCTTTTACATTAAGTTGAGTTTCTTTTTTTAGAAGTTCAACTTCAGTAGAAGCTGTTTCCTTTTTTTCTCCTTTAAGAACTTTTTCGTAAGCTTTTCTTTCTCTTGTCTTTCTTTTAGCATAATTCAAGGATGCGTTTTTTACAACTCTAATTAGCCAATATTTTGCATCGTCAAGAGAAGGAAAAACTAACTCTTTTTCATTCATTTTAATAAGAGAATCATGAACCAAATCTTCAGCAGCTTCTTCATCATTTACAACTCTGTAAGAAATTTTAAAAAGAAGTTGCATTGTAGCATCATAAATCTTCTTAAAATCCTTTGGATCGGCAGCGTGCAACTGAGGATTTGTTTCATTTAACATAATGCTTCCTGTAGTAGATAACAACAGAAAGTTTCTAAAGTTACAAAAATTATTCATATTTCCAAGTTGTTCCTTGAGGAGTGTCAATTAAAATTATTCCTTTTGCTTTTAATTGATCTCTAATTTCATCAGAACGTTGATAATTCTTCTGTTTTTTTGCTTCAGCTCGTTCTGCTATTAATTGTTCAATTTCAGGATTTGATTCTTGAACATCATTTTTAGGTTGATTTTCTGCATCTAAAATCTTTTTTGCTTCTTCAAGTAAAGAAAGAGAAAGAACTTCGTCCATTTTATTGATTAACGCAATTTTTTGTTCATCACTAATATTTTGATTTTTTACTGTAGTTTGCAAAATTGAAAGTGCTTTTGGAGTTGATAAATCATCTTCTAATGCTTTTGTAAAATTCTCTAATTCTGTAAGTGCAGTATCTTGTGTTATTTTTATATTTTTTACACCCTCAAGGGATTTTGCAAATTCAGTTTTT
>CALBXN010000219.1 GCA_937890485.1 uncultured Treponema sp. | reverse complement strand
GATTTTCATTTGTTCGTAAACTTGTAACAGATTTTTCTGAAAAATTTATCGTAGATGGAAAAGACACAGGAAAAACTATTGGTGAAGTTTTACTTGAACCAACAAGAATTTATGTTCGTCCAGTTTTATCTGTTTTAGAAAATTGTAAAGGTGCTGTTCATGGAATGGTACACGTTACAGGTGGTGGATTTTATGAAAATCTTCCAAGAATGTACTCTTGCCCAGAAAAAAAATTGATTTCTGTTATCAAAAAAGATAGTTGGGAACAACCTGCAATTTTTGCAGAACTTGTAAGACGTGGTGCAAATCCTGATAGAATGTTCAACACTTTCAATATGGGAATTGGTTTTGTTCTTGCAGTTGCAAAAGACAAAGCTGAGGAAGTTCTTGCTCAATTATCAACTCAAGATATTCCATCTTGGAAAATCGGTAAGGTTGCAAAAGCAGATAAAGAAGTTTCTTCTCAAGAAGATGCTGTAATTTTTGAATAATTACTTATTTTGGAAAACCTTAAAATGAAAAAATTACAAATTGCAGTTTTAGTTTCTGGTGGAGGAACAAACCTTCAAGCTTTAATTGATGAAGAATCTCGTTTGGGTAAAGATTGTCCTTATCATATTGCATTGGTGGTTTCTAGTACAAAAAATGCTTACGCAGTAGAGCGTTCAGAAAAAGCAAATATTCATACAGAAATTGCAAGTCCTTTTTCAGTTATGGGAAAAGAAGTTGCTCAAAATGCTTCAATCGAAGAAAAAAGACTTGCGGTTTCAAATAAAGTTTTAGAATTGTGCAAAAATCATAAAATAGATGCAATTGTGTTAGCTGGTTTTTTAACTGTTCTTTCAGGAAAAATTGTTGATGATTTTTCAGGAAAGATAATAAACTTACATCCTGCTCTTTTACCAAAATTCGGTGGAGTTGGAATGTGGGGTCACAATGTTCACGAAGCAGTTTTGGCTGCTGGCGAAACAGAATCAGGTTGTACAGTTCATCTTGTGGATGCCGGTTGTGATACAGGAAAAATTCTTTTGCAAAGAAAAGTTCCTGTGTTACCTGGTGATACTCCAGAATCCCTTTACGCTCGTATTGCTCCTGTTGAACATGAAGCAATGGTGGAAGGCGTAAAGGTTCTGGCTAAAATGATTAACTAATTTTATACATTAAAAATTATTATTATAAAATAATTTTTAATGTTGCTTTTGTTTTTTCTGAATTAATATCAAATTCTAATTTTGATACATATCCTGAAACATTACAGATATAATCTGTTTTTTCTAAAATTTTCTTAGAAACACTAGCTGATAATTCACCTAATTCATTTCCTATGTCAGACTCAACAATTAAACATTCATTTTCAAAATCTTCTTTTAGTGTTACAATGTCTTTTTCTGAGAGTAATTCTACTTGTTCTTGTCGTTTTTCATCTGTGTAATAATCAATTTTATTGGTTTTCAAAAGTTTTGCTTCTATAACATTATTTGGATTTATTGGTTCATAAAATCCTATTATTAATTCAGCAATATTATTTTCTAAGTCTATTTTCTTAACCAAAGCAATAAAATTGTCATTTTGATTTTCTAAACTTTTTTTTAATATATCTCTACAATTTCCACTGTATAATAATCCTATTTTCTTATCTTCAAAATAAGCAACAATAGTTTCTTTATCGTATTTATTTTCAGTATCTTGGTTAAAACCTATGCGTGATAAAATTTTTATTGAATCTAGATTTTCACAAAAACATAATTTTTCCCTATAACGATATTTTATTTTTAATTCTAAGTTATTGTCTAAAATTAAATTTGGTAATTCATAAGAAGTTTCAAATATTTTATTTTCTTCTGTTTGTAATGTTTGTGTCGAGGAAATATGCTCTTCATAATCAGTTCTCTCTTTTTCTTTTTTTGTTTCATCTAATCTGATGTTTTCTATTTCTGAACTTTTTTCCTTTGTTTTATTATTCTCTATTATTTCTGTTTTTTTTATTTGATTCTTTATATCTATTTTTTTCTTCATATGTCTAATGAAACTTTTTATGGAAAAAATTAATAAACATATTTCAATAATTACTAATAAAAACCAAATAAAATACCAAATAGAATTTTCAGACGAAATTGAAATGAGAGGAATAATCAGTAGAATAAAAATAAAAATTATTACATGTAGTAAAAGTTTTATTTTCCAATTTAAATCATAAAAAAAATCTTTCAATAAATTCATAGATTACTCTATTGTAGCATCTATAAAATCAATTTCTTTTACAATGCTTATTTTACTACCTTCTTTCCTCATATTTACTGCTGTTTCAACTTTACGACCATAACAAGAAAAAGCCCAACAAGGATTTGAATTATCACCAATTATCAAAAAGTCAGTCTTTTGTGTAATATTATCTTTATAAATACCACCTAGACTTTCAATCTTTTCTGCAATTTCTTTACGCTTCATAGATTTTGAAATACCTGTAAAACAAAATTGTTTGTCCTTAAACTCAATTAATGGATTAATTGTACAAATACCTGAAATTGTTATATCATTTCTGAGTTCTTCTATTTCATCAAAATTAATTGTAGTTGAATTTTTTTTATTAACAAATTCACTTAAAAAAAGTTTTAGGTAATTTCGTTCTTTTTCTGTAACAATACCGTCTTCTGTTATTCCTATCAATAAAGATTCTATTTCATCAAATGGATATACTCCTATTAAATCTTCATTATCAAAAAGCCATTCTTTTAAATTTTGGATTTCTTTATCGGTTATTTCATTATCTGCTAATATGCCATGAAAAATACCTTCCAATTCTTGAATTTTTGAAGTAATTAAATTGTAATATCGATTCTCAGTTATAATATTGTCTATTGTCCATTTCAAATCTAAAAACTCAGATTCAGTTATTTTTCTGTCTTCACAAATTTGCTTGACCAATGGGATTATTTCATTAAAAGGTGCACTAGAAATTAAATCATAATTAGATTTCCACCAGTTATCTAATTCTTGAACTTCAGTATCATTAATTTCATTATCAATACTAATACCTTCTACCAATCCTTTAATAGTATTTAATGCTTTGTTTGCTTCTGATTTAGTTGTGAATTTTCTTAATTTTTGAATATCTTCGTTCTCTAGCATAAAAAATCCTTTGTAATATTTAATTCCTTTATAAAATTTTACATCTAAACTATATTCTTTGCAACTAAATAAATATTTTATTAATCCCCGTAGAAAACCAAAAGCTAAATTAAGTAAATACAAAACTTAGAGATAAAAATCCGTACACAAAAATATCACAACAATTGTTAATTTACAGAATTGTCAAAAAATGCGTAAGCAAAAATTGACATGCCGAAGCCTTGACGACTAAAAGGAGGAACCGCGAGGCAGAGCAATTTTTGCTGAGAGCATTTTTATGTAATTGTTTAAAATATAAACAACACAATTTTTGTCGAAAGAATTTTTTCTGTATAATTCATTTCATTTACAAAATCCCTACACTTAGGCTTTATACATTAAATTGATCAATTTGTTGGTTAATTTCTTTAATTGATTCATTTACATCCACAGAAATCATTTTTAACATTCCTTCTGTTTCTTTAATTGAAATAATACACTCTCCAAGTTGTGACATACAATTTTTTATTTCAATATTGGCATTATGTAGATTGTCTACGCTGCGTAAAATTTGTTGATTTCCGTTTGTTATGTCAGAACCAAATTCTTTTACTTGAGAAGAACTATTATCTACAGAAATTAGAGCATTATTGATGATTTGTGTATCTCTTTCTTCTTCGTTAAGTGTTGATTTGATATTTGTAACAATTTCATCTGTTTCTTTGATTTTATCTGCAACTGAAACAAATGCATTACTAGATTCTTGAGATACATTTACGATAGATTCTATTGTTTTTTTGATATTTGCAAGATGACTTCCGATTGTTTTTGTTTGTTCTGCTGATGTTACAGAAAGTTTTCTGATTTCGTCAGCAACAACGCTAAATCCTTTTCCGGCTTCTCCTGCGTGTGCAGCTTCGATTGCTGCGTTCATTGCTAATAATCCAGTTTGTGCTGTAATATTTTCGATAGTTTGGTTTGCTTCTTGCAAGAGTGCAGATTGATTTACAATTTTACCTATTTGAGCATCTACTTCCTTTTGTTTTGCTGAGCCATTTTCTGCTTTTATAATTAAGTCTGAAAAAGAACTAGCCAAAACTTCAATGTCTCTAGAAACAGAATTGATACTTTCTATCATTCTTTTTACAAAGTTTGTTGCATTTTTAATATCTTCAGATTGTCTTTCTAAGGATTCTTGGAAAGAATTCATTATGTTAGAAATATTATTTACTGCTTCAGAAGTGGTTTCTACATTGTTGTGTTGAGTTGATAAGTTTGTTTCAATGTTGTTACTACTTGCAATAAGTTTTTTTACTGATTCTGCGGTACTTTCTGTTTGATGAGTTAAATCATTTCCAACTGTTTGAAGTTTTACACGGGATTTTTTTATATTGATAATCAAAGAACGAAGGATTTTTGTAAATTGATTAAAACTATCAATAGCTTCTCCAATTTCATCATGTATTTTAACTTCAATTTCACCTGTTAAATCTGCATTACCACTTGCAATTTCAGAAACTGATTTTTTTAGTGAAGATTCCAAATTATTCAATGGTTTTAAGGTTTTAGAAATAATCATTATGCTTATTACAATGATAAGCAAGATAGCAAAACTTCCTAAAATAATTACATTCATAATTAAATTATCAAGAGATGAGAAAAATGCATCATAAGGAACAGTACAAACAGCAACCCAATCGTAACCTTCTACAGATGAAGATACAGCAACCATTTTTTCGTTTGTAAAAACATCTCTATAAATTTGCAAACTTGAATCATTTGTATGAGAAAGGATTGTTTGTGTGTATTTTGCAAATTTTTTCTCGTCTTTAGAAATTTCTTCTGATACGGATGTTAAAATTTCATTAGAAACTTTATTTATGATGATTGGATGATATCCTGGAATAATATCTACGCTATTAGCAATGTCATTGATAACATTTCCTCGTAAAACTGTAACCATACATCCTAACGGATTATTTTTATAATCTTTTACAACAGTTGATAAAAACATCAAAACTTGATTATTTACTGTTGAAAATCGTGGATCTTCAACATAATCTTTGCCAGTTGCACAAGGTTCTACAACATACGGTTTGTTTTTAAGTTGCATAATAGTTCCGTTTGGCAAAGCTAAGAATCCGTCTTTGTCATAAAAAGCGATGTTTTCATATTTTTCTGGAAATTGTGAATAGAATGGTAAAAAGAATTGACATTTTTCTAGAATATCTTTTTTAGCATCAAATTCTTCTTTTGTGTAATCAGATTTTGTGATTGCTGGCAATTTTGCAAAAGAATGAATCAATGCAAATTCTTCGTCAACTTTTGCTTTTACTTGTTTAGCTGAACTTTTGGCAATTTCAAGCAAAGTTTTTTCTACTTGTTGTGTGTACTCTGTAGAAGCGTATCTTGTAACATAGATTGCGATAGAAGCCATTGCAACAATTGCTACTGCAGATATGATAAGAGTTAATCTAGTTTTTAGTGATTTTTTCATAAACTCTCCTATGTGTAAGTTCGATTCTACACCCGCTGTAAAATATTTGTCAACTAAAAAACTATGATATTTGAATATATTGCGATAATGATTTTCGTATCGCCTGTTTTGTTTTGACATCAATTTACATTTTGCAAAGCTCTTTATGCATTTATTGTGTTTTGCAAAATTTTTTCGTTCGAGTAATATTTTCTTTTTGCGTTTTTTGTGTTTTGAATGTATAATTCAATTATTGAATTTTTTTTTGTAGAGGTGTGTATGAAAAAACTAATTTTTGCTTTAACAATAATTTCGCTCTTTTTTCTAAGTTGTTCTGATGAAACTGTAAAACCAGGTGGCGATTATCAATTTGAAGGTTCTGTTTTACAATCTATCGAAGTTAGGACACTTCCTACAAAAACCGTATATTCTGTTGGTGAAGAATTTGAGCCAGATGGACTTGTTTTAACTGCAAATTATATTGATTATTTTGCCAATGGTGATGAAAGAGAAACAACTCGTACAATTAAGTATTCTGTTTACAAAGATTCCATTTCTTTTTCACCAACAGATTTTTCTTCTGTAGGTGAAAAAGAAATTACTGTAACTTATGAAGGTAAATCTACATCTTTCAGTGTAACTGTTGAGTAAAAAAATTAGTATTTTTTACCAAAACGCTTTCTAAAAACATTTCTAACTTTCTCATATATATAATTTTTTAATATCAGATTAAAGAAAAAAAATTATATTCCTACTTGACGGGGGGGGTATTCTGTTAAACTACTTTTTGAAGTGAACTAACATAAAAAAATATTTTCACTTCAAAGGAGTTTATTTATTATGAAAAAAATTCTTTTTTCAGTTTTAATCGTTGTATCGGTTATTTTTTTTAGTAGTTGTGGATTGAAATGGCAACTTTATGGTTTTAATTCTTCAAGTTGGGAAATGATAGCTTATGAAGATGATTCTTTAACTGTATCAGTTTATCTAACTTTTTTTGATGAAGAAGCCAGAATGAAAGTTACTTATGATTACGGTGGAAATTCAACAGAATATTCAGGCGGAGGTTCTTATTCTGTTGATGGTGATCAATTAACTTTAAATTTGCGATGTGTTTGTGGTTCTTTTGATAATGTTATCGAAATTAATGGAACCTACACAGCAGAAATTAAAGATGATAAATTAACTATCAAAAACGATAAGGAATCATTTACTTTAGAGAGAAGAAAATAATCCCTTATGGTATTCTCTGAATATAAGTTGCCTTCGGTATGATGATTATTTCTACACGACGGTTTTGGGCTCTTCCTTCATTTGTGCTGTTATCGCCAATAGGGAGAGTTCCACCGTATCCTTTGTATGAAAAAATGTTTCTATTCATTCCTCGTTCTACAAGTTGATTGATTATCGTTCCTGCTCTTTCAATTGAAAGATTCATTTCGCCAATTGGTTTTCCAACACTGGCAGTGTGTCCTTCAACCATAATTGTAAATTCGTTATTCTTTGTGATTTTATGTAGTTCTTCGTAAATTGCATCAAGTCTTTCTTTTTCTTCTGGTAAAATTTCGCTTGAGTCGGCCACAAATTTTATATCTTGAATTGAAATTTGAATTCCTTTGTAAGTGTCAGTAATTTCAACATCTGGAATTTTGCGTTCATAGAAAAAGTTTTTTGTGTCCCTATAAACTACATAATAAGAATCATTTTTTTCTGGAGCACCAACAGAATAAACAAGTTGTTCTTTATCCAAAAGGATGATAACTCTTCCTTGCTTTAACAATTCACGATTTTCATCAAGTGAAAGAATTTTAAGTGCGTCTTTTTTTGAAATTACAGGGTCAGTTCTGTTAATTCCAAAGATTTTTTTTGCAGTAATTCGTAAAGGGTCGTTTCCAATTCTATCTCTATAAAGATTTTCATCACTACTCCAATGATAATTTACTATTCCAAGTTCTTTTGCCACTTTGCTATCTTCAATGTTTTTTTCGTAAATTAATTCCATTTCTTCATTCCATACTTTAGGAAAAAGACAAGGATTTCCTGTTGAAGTTACAAATTCACCTTGAACTGGCAAAACTCCACGGGCATCAATGATGATTCCTGTGTATTTACGAGTTGCAGTTTTTTCAATTGGGGAGTTTGGTTTGTAAGGAAAACTATGTTTTACAAGTTTTGATGAAATATCATTTAATTTTATTGTGTGATTTATTATGATGCTATCTTTTTCGTTTGAATAAACTGAAGCACTTTGTTTTCCGTCTTGAATAATATTTGTGATTTCTTCTAAAGATAATGTATCTTGTAATACTGTATCTCCAAGTTTAAGTGAAGAATCAACTGGTAACGATAAAAGTGGATCTTTTATAAGTAGTGGAATTTTAGATTCTAAAATAGTTTTTGCAGCACCTCTTCCTGAAGGTAAAACTATATTACTTTCAGAAATATCTAATTCTGCAGTTGAAAAAAAAGCAGGTTTTGTCCAATCCACAATACTTTGCGATGTTGCTTGTTGTGAAAACAAATTTATGTTTAAAGCAAATAGTGTAAAAACTATTAAAATTAAAAATTTTCTCAAAAAATACCTTTTCATAATTCTATTATCGGCACTTTTATCTCAGAACCTATACGTAAAATGTCATCAATTTTCATATTATTTTCTTCTGCAAGAACTTCAACTTGAACATTGTATTTTAAAGATAAATTCCACAATGTGTCTTTTTCTGTAACTTTATGTCTTCCATTGAAGAAAGACCACAAAAACATGTTTTTATTTCCAATCATTAATTCAGTAAATGAACAAAATGCTAGAAGAATTACAACAGGAATGCTTAACGATGTAATAAATGACGATATCACAATGGTACAACCACCAAGTGATAAAGGAAGAAGATTAAAAATATATTTTGT
>CALBXN010000218.1 GCA_937890485.1 uncultured Treponema sp. | reverse complement strand
TTACATAACCGATCTGGCAAAGATGAAACTGGCTTCTTTGCTCCGTTAGAGTAGAATTTTTATAATTTAAAATGTCCCCTGACAAGAGACCTATCTATTATTTTCTGAAATATAATAATAATCAGAAGATAGATAGGAGGTCTTAACATGAGTGACAATGCAAAACTTGAGATATTAAAATCAATTGAAGATGTATTATCAGAAGGAAAAACAGTTTATGACTACAGAGAATGTTTAATTACATTTCTTAGTGCAAAAAAATTTACAGTTAGGGATGCGAAAAAAGCGATAAAAAAAAATTCGCTTTTTTCTGGAATTTTTGAAATGAATTCTTCCATAGCATTAAAATATGGTTTAAATTTTTTTGATATTTTAATATTCAATGACCATAATAATGCAAAATATATTATCGACAATTTTGAATCTGATGAACCATTAACACTAATCAATCAAGAAGTAAAAAATATAATTATTAGTTCTAAAAATTCGCTTTCTGAAATTAAAAAATTACTTCAAATTAACAAAACAAAAGAAGAAGATGAATCAATTTTAGTTTTGTTTGATGAGGATACGCAAACTAAAGTTTCAGAATTATTAAAATTAAGTTTTGATTGCTACAAATTTCCTTTTGCAGTTGTTTTGAATTTTACAAGAAAAGATAAATCTGAATTTAACTTTCAAGTTGAACTTGTAACAAATAATTTTGAATCTAATACAGGATTGTCAAGAAGACCTTATTTGCCAGATGGTGCTGGAATGTGGTATCAATATGAAAGTGAAGGTTCTTATGGTTTTATTACTGAAAATGTAGTACGTGATTTATCTGTTGCATACATAAATAGAGAAGGAGTTATTGTAGATATTATTGAAAGAAAGGCAAATGATTGTGAACCATATTATAATACAATTCCTGCAAAATGTATTCTTGAAGTAACAAAAGGATGGTTTGAAGAAAAAAATATACATGTTGGTGATTCAATAAAAATAAAAACAATTGTTGCAGAAAGATAATTAGTATCAGAAAAATATTTTATTCTATCAATCTTGCTTTTGTTAAAGGAAGTTTGGGATTTTTCTGTTTTAATTTTAGCACTGTTTGCTCAAGAGATTGTTTTTTCTTATCCCCAAAATCAAATAATTCTCCTTGGGGGTCTTCAATTCCATCTTGAATATTATGGAAACCTACTCCCAAAAGTCTAATTCCTCTGCCTCTTTCATATTTTTTGTAAAAAAGAGATTTTGCCTTTTCAAATAAGTCTTCAATATAACATATACTTCGTTGAAATGTTTCTTGAATTGTAAGTGTTGTAAAATCTTCATAACGGATTTTTACGCAGATTGTTTTACTGTTTTTTTCTTCGCTTAACATTCTAAACATACAGTTTGAACATAATTCAAGTAGGGCAGTGTCAATTATGTATTCTTCAGTAATATCTGTTGGATATGTTTGTTCTTCGCTTATGGATTGAGATTTTGGTTTACCGGAAAATGTGTCGTTATTTATTCCTCGAACTGTATTGTACAAAAAATTTCCTGTGCTGTTACCAAAAAGACTTATCAGTAATTCTTTTGATGCTCCATAGATTGCTTTTGTTGTGTAAAATCCTGCGGAATTTATTCGTTCACGAGTTTTATTTCCTATTCCCCAAAGTTTGTCCAATGGAAGATTAAGCATAAAATCTTCTTCCTTTCCGTAAGGAATTACAAAAAGTCCGTTGGGTTTTCTTAAACCAGAAGCGATTTTTGCAAGATATTTGCTAGATGCAATTCCTACAGAAACTGTAAGACCTGTTTTTTCAAAAATTTCGTTTTTTAATTTTTTTGCAGTATCTGTAGGATTTCCAAAAAGTCGTTCTGTTCCAGTTAAATCTAAAAATGCTTCATCAATTGAAATTTGCATAATTTCAGGAGAATAATTTGAAAAAATACTCATTACTTCTTTTGATTTTTCTTGATAACGCTTCATTCTTCCACGAAGGTAAATTCCATTTGGGCAAAGTTTTACTGCTTTGAAAATTGGCATCGCAGAATGAACTCCGTATTTTCTAGCTTCGTAAGAACAGGTTGAAACAACTCCTCGTTTTTCCCCTGGAAGTCCACCAACAATTACAGGTTTGCCTTTTAATTCAGGATTATCTAATTGCTCTACGGATGCAAAAAAAGCGTCTAAATCCACATGAAAAAAACACGTTTTTGTATCTACCATCATTTTAGGTTACCATTAATTACAATTTGCTTTTTTGTTTTTACTATTTGATTTTGATCTACTTGAACATAAGCTAAAATATTAATAGTAATTGGATATTTAATTGAAGCAGAAAAATTTAATAAAAAATCTTTTGGAGGATATTCGTCAAGATTAAAAATTGCTGTATTTCGTTCTGTCATTACATCGTAAGGAAAATTAGCATCATAAATTGGAATCAAAATTGGAGATGAAATATAAATAATATATTTGATTATTTCAGAATTAGATTTTAAAGATAAAGTAATTTCTTTTTTTTCAAAAATAATTTTTTCAGAAACTGCATCTGTAAAATAATTATTTTCATTATCTTGTGTTATTGTTAAAATATTTTTTGCGTTAGGTTGAGTTTTTGTAATGACAAGTTCTATTACATAGGAAAAAATTATCAATCCTGCAAAGACTGAAACTAAAATAACAAGTTGTTTTAGGAGTTTTTTGTAGTCAGATAATTTATTATTTTTATATAGTTTTTCTAGAACTAAGATTTTGATAATTAACAATACAAAAGGTGTAATAAAGAGTGCGATGAAAAAGTTATGAATGACTGTTGCATTATTTACAAAATCAAGAATTTGTTTTAGGGATTCAAAATCTGTAAAAAAGATGGGAAGAAAAATTATTAACATTGTAAGTAATGCTAAACTTAAAAGAGGTATTTTTGTTACAGCTCTTGAAAGATATGCAATTATGTATGCTCCAAAGAAAAAGAAGAAAAAGGATAAGTCACAAAGCGAAAATATAAAAATATTTGTAAATGTAACTAATGTTAATAAAAATCCATAAATATATGTGGTTTGTGGAAATTTTAGAAAAAATCGTACTCTTGCAAATATTAAATATAATGAAATTGTTATTAATAATTTCAAAATGGAAACAGTTATTGGATAATCGTTGTATTGAGGTATGATAATTTTAATTAAAACTTGACCTAAACTTAAACTTGCAAAAAGAATTATTATAATAAGTGGTACAAGAATAGCTGTTCTTGTAAATTCTTTTTTCCTAGAAAAAGCTGTTTTCCCAAATAAAAATGAAAAACAAATTAAAAATAACCCAATAGCAATAGCCAAAAGAACTACAAAAATAAGTATATTTTCTGAAACAAAAATAGGCTTTCCAAATAGACTTGTAAAAAAGTATTGTGAATCCCAATTTTCGTTATCAACTGGTGGTTGATTATAGATAAAATTTTCTATTCCAGTAAAAATATTTGTTGTTGGTGTAAAATGCATCGTTGGAATATCTTGATTTAGCAAATATGATAAAATTTCATCTGAATTGATAATTCCAAGCCGATAAAATGCCAAAAGTGAAGAATTTATAACATATTTTGTTTGGCTTGTTGTAAAACTATCCATAATTCGTTTTACAAAATTTGGAGGAGTAGATTTTCCTTTTGTAGAAAAAGAAATTGTGGATTTTTCGCTTAATTCAGGTTCTATTCCACCTGAAATTACGATTGCAGCGGTATATTCTGTTGTATCTAAATTTTCTATGTACGTGGCACTTCCTGCTGGTGTGTAAGGCAAAACACTTTGAGGAATTGGACTATAATCATCTGCAGAAAGTAAAATATCTACATAATAAGGTGTTTTTGCGTTTTGAATTTTTTTTATGAAATCTACTAATTCTTCTTCTAATAAAATTGCAGTTTTTTGAGGAATAATTACACATAATTTATGCAATGGGTATTGATTTGTTGTTTGAGAAGTAAATAAAATTGAATATGGAAAGTCTTCAGATAAAGAATCGGATAAAAGTTGTATTTCAGTTTCTATTCCAGATTCCGATAATAAAGAAAATAGATTATCTGAGATTGTTTTAGGTTGAGGATACAAGGCATTCCCTAGTAAAATAAATAAAAATATGGATAATGTAATGTATCGTTTCATGTTATTAGAATAATCTATTGGAAAAGAAAACGTCAATACTTTATAGAAAGTTTATACAAAGGATTTTACAAAAGTTTTATTTTAGTGTATAATGAAATGATAGATTTGTCATATAAATCAGTTTTACGTAACAGGAGAAGGCTTGAATGTGTGCCTCTAGTAAAAAAGAAATATTACAATTACCTTTGAAAGTTATTCTTACAGAAGAGGGTGTTTCTCAATTTATTCGCCAAAAAAAGCGATTGTTGCGTTTTAAACTAGCAGACAATGTTGAAGAGTCTGGTATTAAGTTTACAGAATTTACTCCTTCATCTTTGCAACAAATGATGCACCTTGATTATGTTTCAAAACTAGAAATTTCTATGCCAGAATTTGGTTCTTCTCGACAAGAAATTATGGATTTGTCAAAATTGATTGTTTTTTCAGTTTTATACAAACAGTTTGATAGACAAATTCTTATAGCATTGTTAGAAACAAATTGTATTAGACATCACAATAGAGCAAATCCTGCCCAGTTGTTAGATGAAAAAACTCAAATTCCTGATAATATTTTGCGTTCAAGAATGGTAGGAAAAGCCGCCGTAATAAATCAAGCTAGAGAAAAAATCCTTGAGCCAATTTGGGATTCAATCGTAAATAATGATGAACTTTCTCCAGAAGAAAAAAATATTAACTTGTTGATGGCTGAAAAATTTTTGAATCGGCTTAGTTTGTTCAACTGGTATATTATTGTAAAATTTTTCAAAACTGACGGATTTGACGAAATGCTAAGTAGTATTCGTTCTACTTTGCATGATTTTATGGATAAGAGTAAAATTGCTGAGTACATTTCTTTGATGGTTATGGAATTGGCACTTAATAGTGAAAATACAAACATGAAAAAAGTTGCTCGTGTTCTTTATCGAGGATTAGACGATGTTGATACTTTAATTTTTGACCCAGATATTCGTTCTAAAATCATTCAAGAACTTGAAAAGAAACATGAATTTGTATTTATTTCTTGGAAATTAGGTGGTGGTTCAACTTCTATCGGTAAGCAAGGTCGACTTCAAATTACTCTTTATAACAAAAATGATGAATTTCAAGAATTCAAAGAAAACGTTGAAGGTAAAAAATCTGCAAACTTAAATAAGAAATCTCTTATCGACTTCTACAGAGAAGGTCAAGAGGGAGCTGATTTAGGTTTGTATTATCTTTCTTATCTTGATGAGGCTTGTAAAAAAGAAAACGTTAAATTTGAATCTTTAGTAAATCAGTTTGCTTCTAATGATTTAACCGTTATTAGTTTAACTTTCAATTTCTAAAAATGAATAAAAAAGATTTTCCGTTTTTTAATTTTTTGTTTTTATTACTTTTACCTCTGTTTATTTTTTCCTGTGGTGATACAGAGCCTGGTATTTCTAGTATGCACAGTACATTGGTTTATGAATATAATTCCACAGATGAAAAACCAACGATTAGATTATCTGTTTTTGTTTTTCCTAGTCAAGATATAAGAAGAGCAAAATCTATTACAGTTTCAAATTCTAAAACGGATATAAGTTGGAAAATTGCTAATCCTAAAATTTATACTCAAGATAATAAAAATTATTTTGGGCATTCGTCTTTGGTTATGCCAGAAGGAATGAATTTTTCAGAAGGTCTTTATGATGTGACTTTATTTGATGTTGCTGATAGAAGTATAACCGATTCTTTTAATCTAACTCCATTAGAGTCAATGAAAAATTCTGATGGTGACTTTGTAAAAGTTTCAGATGTAATTTCCAGAAAGGCTGGAGCAGAATGTACTCAGCAAAAAATAATTTTGTGCGATGAAATTGGGAAAGAATTATTTCTCGGTTTCTTTTCCTCTAAATTAGATTCTGATGAAAAAATTTTGAAAATTTTTCCAGATGCTGTAACAAAACGAATATATTATTCTATGCCAAATAACTCTGTAGTAATTTTGTTACCTGAGGAAAAAATAAAAAAACAATAAAATTATGAAATGATAATTAGTAAAAATCGTTTCATAAAAAGGAAGATGTAATGGATACTCCCATAAGACGGGAAATTAAAACTTTTGTATTAAGAGCTTCTCGAATGACTGATAGTCAAAAACGAGATTACGAAACTTTAAGTACACGGTGGTGTATTCCTTTTGAAAAAAAGCCATTAAACTTTGCAGACATTTTCAATAATTCAAATCCAGTTGTTGTGGAAATTGGTTTTGGAATGGGGGCTGCAACTGCGATTATTGCTGAACAAAATCCAAATATAAATTATCTTGGTCTTGAAGTTCACACACCTGGTGTTGGTCGTCTTTTAGGAAATATCAGAGATAAAAATTTGCAAAATCTTTTAATTGTAGAACACGACGCTATGGAAGTTTTAGAATATATGATTCCAGATAATTCTGTTTCTGGATTCCATGTTTTTTTTCCTGATCCTTGGCCAAAGAAAAAACATCATAAGCGAAGATTAATGCAACGTCCTCGCACAAATCTTTTATCACAAAAACTTTATGAAGGTGGCTATGTTTACATGACAACAGATTGGGAGCCTTACGCAGAATTTGCTTTGGAAGAACTTTCGCTTACTGAAAATCTAAAAAACAAATTTGAAGGTTATGCACCTCATCAAAGTTGGCGGCCTGAAACAAAATTTGAACACAAAGGTTTACTTGCCGAAAGAAAAATTTGTGAATTATTTTTTGAAAAAACTGAAGAATAAATATATTATATTTTAAAGTAAGTGGGAGATTAAAAATGAATAGAATTCAGGAACTAGAAAAATTAATTACAAAGTATCAACATTCTTATTATACAAACGAGGCAGAAATTTCTGATGAAGAATTTGATATACTTTGGGATGAATTAAAAGTTTTAGATCCTGAAAATCCCATATTAAAAAAAGTTGGTTCAGATATTGAAGAAAATTTTCAAATAGAAAATTCTTATTCAGGTGGAAATTTTGAAAAAGCAACTCACTTGATTCCAATGGGCAGTCAAGAAAAAGCAGCTGACCCAAATGCATTTTTAGCTTGGACAAAGAAAGTTAATTTTAAAGAATATCTTGTTGAATATAAATTAGATGGTGCAAGTCTTGAACTTCAATATGAAAATGGAAAGTTTGTAAAAGGTGTTACTAGGGGCAACGGAATTATTGGTGACGATATTACCGCAAATGTTTTAAAAATGAAAGGTCTTGTAAAAGAATTAAAAATTAAAACAGATGAGTTGTCATTATTTGGAGAAGAAGTTTTGCCATTTACAGGTGGAATTCGTGGAGAAGTAATTATGAGTCACGAAGTTCATCAAAAATATTTTTCAGATAAAGCAAATTGTCGCAATGCTGCAAATGGTCTTATGAAACGAAAAGATGGAGAGGGCAGTGAGCATTTGCAAATTATTTGTTACGATGCTTTTTTTACAGACACATCAAGTTATGAATATCCATTTAAAGACGAAGTTGAAAAAATGAATTGGCTTGAAAAAATTGGTTTTACAACTTCACCTTTGCAACTTTGTAATTCTCCAGAAGAAGTAATTGATTATCGAGTTAAGATAATGGAA
The DNA here is from genome assembly GCA_937890485.1 of uncultured Treponema sp. Classification (GTDB taxonomy): domain Bacteria; phylum Spirochaetota; class Spirochaetia; order Treponematales; family Treponemataceae; genus RGIG9060. Next base: position 4,241 of record CALBXN010000218.1, on the reverse strand, counting down.
AATCGAAAATCAATTCCCTATGATATTGACGGACTTGTAATTAAAGGAAAAAAAATTGATTTAATTGACGCAAAACGAAATCGGCCTGAAAAACAAATTGCTTTTAAATTTAGTTTAGAAGAAGCAATTAGTGTTTTGCGTGATGTTATCTGGAGTGAAAGTGGTGCAACCTATACGCCTATCGGAATTTTTGATACAGTTGAACTTGCTGGAACAAAAGTAAAACGAGCAAGTTTAGTAAATACAAATACAATAAAATCTTTGGATGTAAAAATTGGTTCTCATGTTGTTGTTACAAAACGTGGCGAAATTATTCCAAAAATTGAACGTGTTATAAAACATGACGAAGAAAAAACTTTGGAAATAGAAATTCCTTCAATTTGTTCTGTGTGTGGTTCAAAATTAATTGACGAAGGAACTCGGCTTTATTGTCCAAATAAAACTTGTTCAAAAAAAGTTTATCACCAAATTGAAAAATGGATTAATGTTTTAGATATTCGTGATTTTGGAACTGCGCTTTTGAAATGGGTTTTAGATAATAAAAAAATAAATTCTATTTCTGATATTTATAAATTAACTGAAGATGATATTATAGAATTTTTCTTAAACGAAGAAAGTTTAGCAAATGCCAAAGAATCTCTTGGTGCAAAAAAAGTTATTGCTTCGATAAAAAATCATACAGAAATTTCTTTGTCAACTTTTATTGCTGGTTTTGATATTGAAGGAATTGGTGAGTTGTCTGTTGATAAACTTGTTAATGCAGGATTTGATTCTATTGAAAAACTTATCAATGCAACAGAAGAAGAACTTGCAAATGTAAATGGATTTGGTGAAATTCTTGCTGCAACTTTTAAACAAGGTTTAAAAGAAAATTCTGATGAAATGTTGCATTTACTAAAATCTGGAACAATAAAACTAAAATCAAATAAAGATGGAATTTTTGCAGGTCTTACATTTTGCTTTACAGGTGAACTTTTTACTATGAAAAGAGCCGACGCAGAAAGTTTAGTAAAATCTCTTGGAGGAACTACAAAATCTTCTGTTGTAAAAGATTTGTCTTATCTTGTTACTAATGATACAAGTTCTGGCTCTTCAAAAAATAGAAAAGCTCAAGAACTTGGAATTCCTGTTATTGACGAAAAAACTTTTCTCTCTCTTGCAGGAAAATAGTTGGATAAGTTGTTACAAAAAAATCTGGATTTATTGCTTCCATATTCAATCTGATTTCCCAATGAAGATGAGGACCTGTAGCAAGCCCAGTTGCACCAGATTTTCCTAAGAATGAAAGTGTATCTACTTCGTCTCCTGCTTTTACAGAGAGCTCATCCAAGTGATAATACAAACTGTAAAGTCCTGGAAGATGTTCTATACAAATAGACCAACCAGTTGAAATTCTATTTTCTGCCATAACAACTTTTCCTGCACCACAAGAAAAAACTTCAGTTCCAGTTTTTACACCGTAGTCAATCCCATAATGTAAACTAGTTGAACTTTTTCCGTTTGTGTACTTGTAAGTTCTTCTGTCTGCAAAAAAACTTGTTCGTCTATCACAAACTAAAGGTTCTGAAAATTCTGAAAGAACTTCATCTTTGTAAAATGAATAATTGTTTGTATCAAGAATTTTATTTAGACTTTCAATTTGATTCATTCTTTCTTTTGAATAATCATTTTTTATGTCAGAATTTTTTTGATCTAAAACTAAAATTTCTTCAACAAATTCTTTTGGAATAAATTCAAGAGGAAGTGTAAAGGAATTATTTTCAAATTCGCCAATGTTATATTCAATTTTTACTTTGTAATTATTTTTTTCAAACCAAGTTGTTGTAGGAACCATTCCCATATAAATTACAGAGTTTCTTTTTTTTGACTTCATTTCAAAAAGAGTAGAGCTTCTTAAATTTTTATCTGTGTCAGAATTTACAAGACGAATTTTTCCAGAAATAATTTTTTCGTCCTTGGGTAATTTTGATAACTTACCTAAAAACTTAAATTGCATTTGTACAAGAATTGGATCTCCTGGACAAAATTCTTTATTGTAAATTAATTTTATTTCGTAATTTTTTCCTTCGTAAGATGCAGTTGTTGCAAAAGAATAAATACAAAAAATAAAAGAAAAAATGATTAAAAATAAAATTTTTATTTTAGAAGTTTTTGAATTAAACAATTTTATGTTCTCCTGATTTACACAAATCTACAATTGTGAGTTGAGTATTTTCCATTCCATTAAAAATATTTCTTGAAACTTCGTAGATAATATCAACTGTATCTCCAATGTCAAAATCTCGTTTAATTTTTTCACTTGCGTTCCAATAAAGTGCAGGCCATTTTGTTCCACCACAAAGTATTGTAAGTTTCAAATGGGTTTTATCGGTACCAATTAAATTTGCATCTACTATTTTTACTTTGTCTGTAAAAAAGTTTAATGACGCATTTGATTCACCGTATGGTTCAAACAAATCTACAATCTTTAAAATATCAGGAGATAAATAATTATGAGGAAGTTGTGCATCAATGTTTATTACTTCTTCACTGGTTTCTGAAAATTCAATTAAGGCTGAAAGTTTTTTTAGTTTTTCTATAAATGGATTTACATTTTCTTTTGGTAAACTAAATCCCGCTGCAAAATCATGTCCACCGTGATTTATAAAAAATTCGCTACATTGATCAAGTAATGATGTGATTTTGTATCCTCTAGTTGAACGGGCAGAACCGATAGCACATTCTTCTGTTTCTGTAATTACGATGGCAGGAACATTTAGAATATTCATCAATCTTGAAGTTACAATTCCTGTAACACCTCTGTTAATTCTTGAATCATGAACAACAGCAAGATTATTATTGAAATTTTTTAAACTATTAAAACCAGCTTGTTCACAATAATTCCAAGCTTCAACACCAAGTTTTTTTCTTTCTTGATTTAATTCAATTATTCTTTGTGCAATTTTATCTCGTTCATTTGCATCTTGATTTATAAAAAGTTCTAATGCAGTTTGTGGTTCTCCTAATCTTCCTGTTGCATTTAACGCAGGAATTAATCCCCAACTTAAATCTGTGCTTGTAACTTTTTTTCCGATTAAGTTTAATCTTGCCATAAGTTCAATTAATCCTGGGCGTATTTTTCCTGAATTAATTGAATCTAAACCTTGCTTAACTAAAATTCTGTTTTCATTAACTAAAGGCATTATGTCTGCAATGGCGGCGATGGCAACAAGTTGTAAATCAAAATTATTTCTTTCATTATTGTTTTTAAAAATTGCTTGCTGAATATAAGTTATGAAGATATTGAAAAATCCGTCAAGTTCTGTGCAAGCTGATTCGTCATATTTTCCGATTGTTGAAAGACTTTTTAATCTAAGTAAACTCATATTTGCAACAGAAGGAATTATTTTTGCAATTTCATCACGGATATCTAGCATATTAAATTCAATTCCGTTTCCAAAAATTGTTGACAATAATTTTGTTTGAACAGCTTTATCCCATACAAAAATTTGTTGTCCTTGTAAAAATGGAAGAAGTCTTGTTTGTTGAATATTTACAAGTCCAGGAATAATTGTTTCTGTAAGTCTTGCTTTTTCTGTCATGTTTTGTACTTTGATACATTCTATTATGTAAGCATCTGTAATAGGACGAACATTCATCAAGCAAATTTCTTGTTTGTACATACTACATCGAGAAAATCGTAATGCTTGTACAAGTTTGTATGCAACAGCACAACCAGAAATATCCGCAAAAGGATATCCTGAATTTTCTATTTTAGGATCGATAATAATTGCAGGACTTGGTAATTCTTGAGGTGGATTATGATGATCTGTTACGATAACATCAATTCCCTTTTCTGCTGCGTATGCAATTTCATCATTGTTTGAAATCCCGCAGTCTACTGTGATAATAAGACTTCCGTAATTTTGGGCAAATTCATCAATAACTTCTTTTGAAATTCCGTAGGCTTCATCCCCAGAAGGAAGTTTATATTGAACATCAAGTCCTAAATCTTTTAAACATTGATAAAGAATTGTTGTGCTTGTAATTCCGTCAACATCTCTGTCGCCAAAAATTAAAACTTTTTCTTCTTCATCTTTTGCGTCCAAAATTCTATCAACTGCATCTTCCATATTTTCAAATAAAAATGGATTATGTAGATAGCGTTGAACTTTTTCTGTGTAAAATAAAATATCTTTTCCGTCAGTAATTCCACGACGAGCAAGAATACTTGCAGTCAATAAATCGCAAGAATATCTTTT
>CALBXN010000217.1 GCA_937890485.1 uncultured Treponema sp. | reverse complement strand
TACCTGTAATTTCGGCAGTTGGACACGAAATAGACTGGGCTTTGTCAGATTTTGCAGCAGATGTAAGAGCTCCTACTCCTTCAGCCGCCGCAGAATTAGCAGTTCCATTACTTTCTGAAGTAAAAGAAACAATTGAAAGAAGTTCCAATGAGTTAATTAGAGGAATTTCTACAAAAATTGATAATTACAAAATTCTAGTAAAAAGTTTTTCACCAGAAAACTTAGAACTTAGATTTAGAAGCATCGAACAACCATTACTTCAACGCTTTGAAGATGCAAAAGATAGTTTAATTTTATCAATGAATGACTTATTAACACAAAGAAAGCAACAACTAAAAATTGCAACAAATACTTTGGAACAAATAAGCCCAAAAACTATTTTAGAAAGAGGATATTCCCTTGTTTTTGATGAAAAAGGAAATATCGTAAAAAATGCAAACCAAGTAAAACCTGATAGTAAAATAATAGTAAATCCAGCAAAAGGTAAAATTTTTGCAAATGTAGAATCTTTGGAGGAACAAAATGGATAATTTTGAAAAAAAACTTGAAACACTAGAAAATCTAAGTGAACAAATTAAAAATAATAATTTACCTTTAGAAGAAGCTTTAAATATTTTTGAGCAAGGAATAAAACTTGCCAAAGGAATGGAAAAAGAACTTTCAAAAATTGAAAGCAAAATACAAATTTTAATGAATCAACCAAGTACAGAAACAAAAACTAAACCTGAACTAGATTTATTTTCAGATTTAGAAGATTAATTAAAATAATTAAACTTTATTTTTAGGTAGCAAATCTCAGTTATGGAAGAAAAAAAAATATATCGGCCAGTAAAACAATTAAGTGCTGAAGTTGCAAGAAAAATTGCAGCAGGAGAAGTTATCGATAGACCTAACGCTATCGTAAGAGAACTTTTAGATAACGCAATCGACTCTGGAGCAAAATCAATTACAGTAGAAATTTCAGGTGGTGGAATTGATAAAATCAGAATTACTGATGACGGCTTTGGAATGACAAAAGAGGACTTAATTGCCTGTGCAAAACCACATGCCACAAGTAAAATTACTTCTGAATCTGATTTACTTTCACTTAACACACTTGGTTTTAGAGGTGAAGCCTTAGCTTCTATCGCTGCTGTTAGCCGTCTTGAAATAACAACTCGCAGAGAAAATAATCCTGCCTACCATTTAGAAGCACAATTAACAGATGAGCATATTATAAATCCTGCTGTTTTAGAAAAAGGTACGATTGTTCAAACTCAGTCTTTATTTGAAAACATTCCAGCAAGAAGAATATTTTTAAAACGCCCTAGTTCCGAAGGGAATTTATGTAAGCAAACATTTATTGAAAAATCACTTCCAAACCCGCAGATAAGTTTTAAGTTTATAAGTGATGGAAATTTAAAATTAGATTTAAGCGCAACTTCAAGTTATATTCAGCGATGTATTCAAGCCTTAGAATTAAAAGTAAGTGAAAAATTATTTTTTGAAATTGAAGGCAAAGACAATGTAAATAACGAATGGAATTACAAACTTATTGTGGGAGATTCTTCAATCTACCGAAGTGACAAAAAAAATATTCACATTTTTGTAAATGGCAGAAAAATTACAGAATATTCACTTGTACAAGCCATAGAATACGGTGTTGAAGGAAGTTTTCCAAACGGAACTCATCCTATAGCATGTTTATTTTTAAATATTGATTCAAAACTTGTGGATTTTAACATCCATCCTGCAAAAAAAGAAGCAAAATTCAAAGATTTATCTCAGATTCATCATTCTGTAAGTAGTTCACTAAAAAACATTTTTTTACAAAGCAACAAAAAAGCAATGTTTGAAACAAATGAATTTCAACCTTCTTTTGAATACGACAATTTTGAATCAAAATCACATTTTACAAAAATCACCCAAGAACCTTCTTCTTCACAAACAAAAAATTATAGTTCACAAAAAAACTATCCTGACTTTTCTAGATATTCTTCGTTTACAAACAAAAATTCAACTTCAAAAGAAAATCTAGAATTTGCAAATAAAATTTATCAAGAAGCAAAAAATTCAATTTATTCAGAAGAAGAATCTTTTACAGAAAATGAAATTTCTTCATTTATAAATGAAAATAAAACTTCTTCATACGAAAAACAAAATTCTCACGAATTTAAATATTTAGGAAGTGCATTTAATGTTTTTCTTTTTGTTGAAAAAGATGAAAAAATTTATGTAATTGACCAACACGCAGCCCACGAAAGAATCTTATTTGAAGAATTTTTAAAAACTTCTGGCGAAAAACAACAACTTCTTTTTCCATACGAATTTGAAGTTGAATCAGAAAGTCAAAGTGAATATTTGCAAGGAATTCAAGATGAATTGATAAAAGCAGGATTTACATTGGAAAAAACTGAAAATTCAAATAAATGGAAAATAACAACAATTCCTATAAAGTGGCAAGGGACAAAAGAAACTCTTTGGGAATCAATTTTTGAAAAGCAACAATCTCCAAAGGATTTTATGCGAAATTTCTTAGCAACTTGTGCTTGTAAGGCTGCCATCAAGGAAGGAACTTACATAGATGAATTTACAGCAAAAGATATAATACAAAAAACTTTTGCACTAGAAGACCCACATTGCCCTCACGGACGACCAATTTGGTTTATTCTTACACAAGAAGAACTTTACCAAAGAGTCCGTAGAACTTAAAAAAAAAAGCGTTGACTTAGAATTTTCTATGCCAACGCATTTTTATTATTTTATACTTTGAAGTAAACTAGCAACTTCACTTGCTCTATAGGTTGGATTTTTTTCTTGTAAAGTTACAAGATAACCTTCGGCTTTTTCAGTTTCTTTAAGAGCAATGCAAACTTTTGCAAGTTCAAGATAGGATTCCCAATTTTCTTTATCTTTTTGCAAAATTTCTATGAAAGAAGTTTTAGCTGAATCATATTGCCCCGCACTTGCATAGGCTTTTGCAAGATTCAATTTTGCAGTTAAATTTTTTGGTTCGATAGTTACAGTTTTTGTAAAATATACAACTGCATTATCAAAATCATTTTTTGCAAGATATGCTCCAGCAAGATTGTTTACAGCTTCAAAACTAGTTGGGTCTTTTTCGGCAGCTCGTTTTAAACAAGCAAGGGCAGAATCTGAATCTCCCATATCTAAGAAAATTTTTCCAAGATTGATATTTGTTTTTACGTGAGTTGGGTCTTGATTCAAAATTTCAGAATAAAGTTGAATAGCAGAATCTAAATTTCCTGAACTTTCTAAAATCAAAGCATAATTGTATTTGAAAGTTACATTTGAAGTATCTAAATCCCAAGCTTTTTTTCCGTAGGTTAAAGCGTCATCATATTTTTCTTGACTGTAAAGAACAGTAGAAAGATTATAATTTGTAATAGGATCTTCTGGTCTAAAAGAAAGTGCTTTTTTGAAAGTGCTTTCTGCTATTGAATAACTTCCTTGTAAAGCATAAAGATTAGCAACTTCTCGCAATGCCATGATATTTGCACCATCGATTTTTAAAACATTTTCATAAGCATTGATAGCACCAGTTACATCATTTTTTCTTGATAAAAGACGAGCAATTTCAAGATAAGCTCTGTCATAAGATGAATTTACATTGGTTGCTTTTTTGAAAGCATTTAAAGCTTCATCTTGGCGACCAAGAGTTTTTAATGTTAAACCTAAATTAAAAAATCCTTGAGAAAATTGTGGATTTAATTTACAAGCAGTTTCAAAAGAAGAACGAGCCTCACTGAATTTTTTCAAAGAATACTGAACTTTTCCTAGTTCGTAAAAATACAAATAGTTTAATCCATCAATTTGAGCAGCTTTTGTAAGTTCATTTATTGCTTTTTCGTAATTTCTGTCTTCAGAGAAAGTTTTTCCGAGAATGTAATGTGATGGGGCCTGCTCTGAATCTCGAGAAATTGCTCTATCAGCGTAAGAAATTGCTTGTGTGCGTAAATCTTTTTTCACGTCAGGTGAAGTTTGATTTACAGAGGCATCGTATAAAGCAGATGCAACTTCGGATAATTTATCTGCACTAAGTTTTTTTTCTTCGGAAGGCAACATTGAACTAGCTTTTTCAAAATGTGCTAAGGCATCATCAATTTGCCCCATTCCAAGTTTTGCTTTTCCGATAGAAATTTCATCATTTATTTTTGAAAGAAGTTCTTGTAGTTCCTTATTTTTTCTAGCAAGTTCTTCTTCCCGAGCTTTTCGTTTTGCTTCTTCTTGTGCTTGTAGTTCTTTTTGTCGCTTAGCTTCTTCTTGAGCTTCGGCATCACGTTTAGCTTTTTCTGCTTGTTGTCGGGCAATTTCAGCCTGTTGCCGAGCAGCTTCTTCTTGTTGCCGAGCTGCGTTTGCAATTTGCTGAGCTTGTGCATTTTGATTTTTTAATGCTTGTTCTACAGCAGCAGAATTTTTAGCAAGTTCTTCGTTCATTCTTCCTAAGGCACGTTCCAATTCTTCCGTGTCAACCGAAATAGATTGAGAATATCGTGGAAAATCAGAAAGTTTTGCACCAGCTTTTAATGCAATAATTTCGTCCATCATAGCAAGAGCAACTGGATCATCTGCATTTTTTATCAATAATCCATCTAACAAATCCATTGCTCTGTCATACTCACCTTTTTCGATGTAGCGTTGAACAAGTTTTAAGGTATTATCTCTTTCTGTAGAGGATGAACCTCCACAACTTTTTGGAAGCAAAATAATTAACAAAATAACTATAACTGCAAGAATCACACCTCCTGCAATTAATAAATTTCTTCGGTTAATCCAATTCAGACTCATATTCGTACTCCATAACTCCGTCTGTTCCAGCAGACATATTTGTAGAATCAGCGCTCTGTAGAGAGGCTGCAATATCTTCTAGTAATTTTTTTCTGCGTTCTGCTTCAATAGCAGCTTGTTTTTCTTGTTCGATTCGTAATTTTTCCATTTCAGCAGCAATTCTTGCTTGTTCTTCTTTTAAACGAAGTTCTTCTTGCTCCCTTGCAATTTTTTCTTCTTCTCTAAGTTTTAATTCACCTGCAATTAAAGCAATCATTTTTTCGATTGATGGACGTTGTTCAGAATTGGGGTCAATAACAAGATACTGAGTGTAATCATCACTTGCTTCTTGAAGTTTATCCAATTTCATCTTTGTATTGGCTCGATTTAACAAAGCTGAAGAAAATTTATTATCCGCAGCAAAAGAAAATGAAAAATACTGTTCTGATAGTTCATAATTACCCATTGCAAAAGCAGTATTACCTGCATTATAATAGAGAATACGTTTATTAGTTCCGTCCTTAGTTGTACCTTTTATAAAGGTATCTAACGACTGTTGGTATTTACCAACTTGGTAATAAGACAGACCTAAAAAATTGTATACACTAGGAGAAACAGTTTCAGAAAGAATTGCTTGTTCAAAAAAAGGAATGGCTTGTTCTGGTTTGTTAGTCTTGAAATATTGTTCACCTTCTGAAAAGGCATCAGAATATGCAAAAATTATAGCAAGGAAAAATAAAATAAACATAAAAAATAATGATTTATGATTGTTTAGTTTTTTCACTCTTTGATTCTCCCTAAGTTATATATCATAATGTATAACAACTAAAATACCGAATGGTTATATATGCAAGTATTAAAATGTTCTTGCCTACAATAATATTATCGGAGGTTTTCCTAGATGGTTCAAATATTTTTTATACTCGTTTTATTGGTTTTGATTTGTTTTTTGTTAGTTTTCATAATAAAAAACTTTGCAACCCCTAGAAAAATAGAAGGAATACAAAAACTCATAAAACAAGGAAAATATTCTTCTGCCATAAAACTTGCAAAATCGATGATAACAAAAGATCCTAGAGACTTCAAGGCTCATTATTATTTAGGTAAAGCATATCTTGCAGATAATAAACCAGAACTTGCTCTTATGGAATTTAAAACCGTAAACCAAACTGCAATCTTTGACCAATTTTTTAGTGAAATTGAATTTAGAAAACAAATTGCTCAGTTATACTTTAAGTTTAACCAACCAGAAGAAGCTTTGAAAGAATATTTGCTACTTACTAAACTTGAACCAAATAATGCAGAAAATTTTTACAATGCAGGAAAAATTTTTGAACAAAGAAATAAATCTGAACAAGCATTACAATATTACAAAAAAACAATTAGTTTAAACAAACGTCATGTAAAAGCACATGCAGCATTAGGGCTTCTTCTCTTTAAGGGGAAAAATTATGCGGATGCTAGAAAAGAAATTGATTATGCAATTAGACTAAGCCCAGAAACATTTTCTTCATACTATTACCTTGGAAAAATTTTAAAAGAAAGCAAAGATTATTCTGGTGCAGTAAATGCTTTTGAAAAAGCCCTTCGAGATCCAGAATTTAAACAACGTGCTTTAATAGAAAGAGGAGCATGTTATCTGGCAGTAAATAGTTATGAAAAAGCAATTAACGAATATGATAGAGCCGTAAGAGCATCAAAAGATGATTCAACCCAAGAAACTTTGTACGCAAGATATTTTTTAGCTTCATGTTACGAAAAATTGAGAAAAATTGATCAAGCTATTGAACAATGGGAAAAAATTTATTCAGTAAATCGTTCTTTCAAAGATGTAGGTGCAAAACTTGCAGAATTTAAAGATATCCAAACAAATGACAATATGAAAGAATATTTAACTTCCAATAATGAACAATTTATGGAAATCTGTAAAAAAATTGCACTTGAAAATTATAATTTAGGTGCAAGAAATATATCACCTACTAAATTTGGTTGTAAAATGATTGCAACAATTGCAAAACAAGAAAGTTGGATGAATGTAAGGCAACAAGTATTTCTAATATTATTTTTTAGAGAATCAGACTTAATTGAAGACACTATTTTAAGAAAAGCAATAGAAGAAATGAAATCACAAAACTATTTCAAATGTATTATTTGTACAAGTTCAGGATTTACAAGAACAGCAACAGCCTTTGCAGAAAATCGTCCATTAGAACTAGTTCCAAAAGAAAAACTTGAAAAACTTTTAGAAAAAGTAAATATTTAGAATTATGAAAATTTTGTGTGTATGTGATCAAATAGATCCTGTTGTTTACAATAGTGAAATAAAAGAACGATTTGGTGATGTTGATTATATTCTTTCAGCAGGTGATCTTCCAATGGAATATATTGATTTCATAGTCTCAAGTCTAAACAAGCCAGCGTTTTTTGTTTTTGGTAATCACAATCTAAAAGAATATGATTTATTTCATAGATCTCCAGATAATGAATATGGAAGTCCAACAACACCTATAAATACCCATTCCCATGGAGCAGCCTATGTAGGATTTAAAATTTTTTCAAGTAAAAAATTTATTATTGCAGGTGCCTCTGGATGTATGCTCTATAATTACGGAAAAAGTCAATTTTCTAACATGGAAATGTTTTTTAAATTATTAAAACTTGTTCCTAAGTTACTGATAAATAAAATTTTTTATGGTAGATATTTAGATATATTTTTAACTCATACACCTCCTTTAGGCATAAATGATAAACCAGATCCATGTCACAAAGGATTCAAATGTTATCTTTGGTTTTTACGATGGTTTAAACCAAAATATATGATTCATGGTCATATTCATCTTTACGACTTACAAGAAAAGAGAATTGCAAATTATCACAAAACAACGATTATAAATGCTTTTGAACATTATGTAATAAATACAGAAGATATAAAAGGAAAATAAAAAAAATGCAGTCATATATACAGAAAACATCAGAAGAAGATTTTAATAAAGCAAGAAATAAAGCTTTAGTAAACGAAATTCAACATTTTTTAAATCCAGAAGAATCGAAATTACTTTCTTTTTCTGAAATAAAAAAAATGCTAAAACCTCAAAATGAAATTTACAAAGGAATGGAAGTTGTTCCCATCGAATTAATTGCTGGAAGTGAAGGTCGTTACAAAGATTTTGATAATCACTTTTTTCCAAAAAGTACTCACTTACGACATCGCTGGGAAAAAATTGACCAAGCTCATTTAACAGATGTAATACTTCCCCCTATCAGATTGTACGAAATTGGTGGATTATATTTTGTGAGAGACGGAAATCACAGAGTTTCTGTTGCAAAATCCCGTGGTTGCGAAATGATTGATGCAGAAGTAGTTTCATTACAAAGTGAAATTAAATTAAAACCTGGAATGTCAAAAGAAAAAATTATAAAAACAGTTATAGAATATGAAAAACGAGAATTCTACTCAGAAACTAGTTTTGGTGACATAACAGATGACTGGAATTTAAATTTTACATCTTTGGGACAATATGACGTAATTTATCAGCATATTTTGATTCACAAATATTACATAAACCAAGATCAAACTGAAGAAATTTCAATGCCAGATGCAATTATATCTTGGTATGAACAAGTTTATCTTCCTGTAATACATACTATCAAAAAACAAAAAATTATGAAGAAATTTAAGGGAAGAACAACGAGCGATATGTATGTTTGGATTATCAAATATTGGGACGATTTAAAATCAAAATTTGGAAATGATTATTCTTTAGATACCGCAGCATCAGATTTTAGCAATAAATTTGGCTCAGGAAAGATAAAAAAGCTACTTAATAAAATAAAAATACTTTTAAAACTTGACGACTAGTATTTTCAATGATAAAATAAAACTGATACGTGATTAAAGGAGTTCTTAAATTGGAAACTTTTCACCTTATATCGCTAATTTTAACCGCTGTGGTTATTTTAACGATTTTTGTTTTGAAAATTTTAATTGCAAAAAAAACTGGTATAAATTGTGCCTCTGCCCTTGTAGGTATGTTTATATATTTAGTAGGAATAGCTCTTGTTATAGTATTTAACCAGTCTAGTTTGTTGTTAATATTCACACCTATCTCATTAATTATGATTTTGTTCCAACATTTCATTACCTTGTCAGCATATGGTTCTGTGCAAAGTGATGAAACAGAAGAGAATTTTTCATTTTCCAATAACGAAGAAAAATCAGAAATTGTTACAGAATCAACAGACCATATTCCTCAAGATGAAGAAATGCTTGAAACAGAAGAAGCACTTCTTGATGTCAGCCGTGATTTCTTAATTCATGCAGCAAAGGCATTCTCTGAAGAATCTGGATTGGATAGATTGCTAGAATATATCAATGCTTCCATTATTGATGAAACAAAAGCAGATGGAGGAGCAATACTTCTTTTAGATGATTTTGAAGCATCAAAGGATAATGAAATTGACATTTTAAAGGCAAGTTTAGAAGACCAAGAAAAACTTATAGCAGACTCCTTCGAGATAGTTAAACAGAACGCTTCTACTGTAGGTCAACAGATTTCTAATATTGCTAAAAAACACGGAGTTCAAGTATCTTCTGCTTTAACCTCTTCATGGAAACAA
>CALBXN010000216.1 GCA_937890485.1 uncultured Treponema sp. | reverse complement strand
AGAATGTGATGTTTCGGAATTTATTCTACATATAGTAGATGCTGAAACAAATTCAGCATGACAAAATATTTTAGACAACCTCTTTTATCTTAAATTAAAATCACAAAACTATCTTGTAATCAATTTATTCATTCGTTTTACAAAATCAGCAGGATCTGTAAGTTCTGCCCCACCAACAAGTAATGCTTGATCAAGTAACACTGAAGAAACATCAGAAATATAATCTGCATCTTCTGTATCTTTAAGTTTTGCAATAATTGGATGTTCTGCGTTTACTTCAAGAATTGGTTTTACACTTCCAAAAGTTGATTGTCCCATGGCTTTCATCATTCTTTCCATTTGTAAAGATGGATCATTTTCGTCCACAACAATACAACATGGAGAATCAGAAAGGCGTTTTGAAAGAACAACATCTTTTACTTTATCCCCTAAGGCATTCTTGATTTTTTCAATTACAGTTTTAAACTCTTTTTCCTTCTTTTCAGATTCTTTTTTATCAACACCAAGTTCTTCATCACTTCCTGCACGGTTTACAGCTTTTAAATCAAAATCTTTGTATTTGTTCAACATTGGAATAACGATATCATCAATATCATCATTCATGATAAGAACTTCAAATCCTTTTGCTTTATAAGCTTCTAGCAATGGAGATGCACGAAGATTTTTTTCGTCTCCTCCAGTGATGTAGTAAATTGCTTTTTGGTCAGTCTTCATTCTTTGAACATAGTCTGCAAAACTTGTCCAATTATTTTCGCCTGTTCCTTCTTCTGCAGTTGATTTAAATCTGATAAGTTCTGATAAATCATCTTTGTTTGCAAAATCTGTGTACAAACCTTCTTTCAATGGACGATTATATTGTGAAACAAATTGTGCCCATTTTTTAATTGCATCTTTTTGCTCATCTGTTCTTTCTGCTTCTGCAACAGCAAGTGCTTTCTTTGAATTTTCAGCCATTTTCTTAAATTCACTAAGAAGTTTTTTTACAGACTGAGTTTTAATAGAAGATAAAATTCTGTTTTGTTGCAAGATTTCTCGGCTAACATTCAATGGTAAATCTTCAGAATCAATAATACCACGAACAAATCGCAAATATGCAGGCAAAAGTTCTTTATCATCATCTGTGATAAAAACTCGTTTTACATAAAGTTTTACACCACTTTTATAATCTGCTTGGTACATATCAAATGGTGCAAATTCTGGAACATAAAAAAGAGTTGTATATTCTTGAGTTCCTTCTGCGTTTGTATGAACATACATAAGTGGGTCGCTAGAATCATGAGAAAGTGTTTTATAAAAATCTTTATAATCTTCTGGCTTTAATTCAGATTTTGGTCTTTTCCATAAAGCACTTGCACTATTGATTTGGTCAACCTTGTTTTCTGTTTCTGTAACATTTCCCTTATCATCATATTTATTTTGTGAATAATGAAGATAAATTGGGAATGCAATATGGTCAGAATATTTTTTGATTAAATCTTCCACCTTCCAGCGAGATGCATATTCTCCACTTTCATCATTTAAATACATAACAATTGCAGAGCCATGACTTCCTTCTTTGTCAAAACCATATTTTTTTGAATCTTCGCTATCCAAAGAAAGTTCTTCTAAGTCATAACTGTTTGTTCCGTTACTTGTCCATTTGAAAACTTTTTCTGTTCCAGCTTTTTTTGTAACCACATCAATTTTAGAAGCTGCCATAAAAGCTGAATAAAATCCAACACCAAATTGTCCGATTAAAGCAGAATCTTTTTTTGCTTCGTTTTCTAATGCCTCGATAAAAGCTTTTGTTCCAGAACGTGCAATTGTTCCAAGATTTGCTGTTAAATCTTCGTCGTTCATACCAATTCCACTATCTTGAACAACTAGGATTTTTTCTTTTTCATCAAATGAAATATCGATTCGTGGATCAAAAGACACATTTTTGTAATTTTCATCTGATAATGTTAGATATTTTATTTTATCCAATGCATCTGATGCGTTAGAAACAATTTCTCGCAAGAAAATATCTTTGTTAGAATACATTGAATGAATAATTAATTTTAGAAGTTGATTCACTTCTGTTTGAAACTGAAATGTTGCCATTTTTTTTCCTCATAAAAAAGTTTATTCTATTACATTAAAGATAATCAATTTACGATAATTCGGCAAGATAAAATCTATATAAAACAAAAAAGAGGATATCTTAAAATTAGACATCCTCTTTATCGATTTTAGCCTAAAATATTTTATGCACTAATTGCAATTTTTCGGCTTTTTGTTTCACCTTTTTTTGGAATATTGATTGTTAAAAGTCCGTTTTTAAAGTTTGCACTTACTTTTTCTGAATCAATATCTTCTGGCAAAGTAAAACTTCTAGAAAAATGTTTTAGTCCAAAGCCCCTTTCTTTTACAAGCCATTTTATTTCTTGGCGTTCAGTTTTTGGAGCAACTTCTTTTTCTTCTGCCACTGATGAATTTACATCTTGTGTTTTTTCCATATTTTCTTTTGCACAACAAGGTTGTTCACGTTTTGAAGAAATTGAAAGCACTCTATCTTGAAGTTCGATATCAACTTGTTCTTCAGAAAATCCTGAAAGTTCCATATCAAGAATGTAAGAATCTTTTGTTTCTTTTACATCAGTTTTTGGAACAAATTTTCTTGGTCGTTCTGTAAATTCATTCATACCAGAAAAGTTGCGGTCAATTGCATCAAAAATCTCTGATGTAAATCTTGGATTAAAAAATGATAATGTATTCATATTATCCTCCTAAATGAATAATTTTTTTGCAGTTTATTTGGGTTTACACCCTACATTAATTAATATTGCAATCTTCGTGCCAAGTTCAAAAATTTTACAAAAAAAATTTAAATTTGGTTAAATTTGATTAAAATTGAGGATTTTTTTGAGAATTTTGGCTGTTTTGAAGGATATTTTTACTTTTTTAATTCTAAAAAGAGAAATTATTTTATTGCTTTTTTCTTTTATCTTTGTAAATGTAAGTCAATTTTACGCAAACAAAAATTTTTAATATTGTAATTGATTCATTTTAGACAGATGTTTCATTTTGACACTATAAAAGTGTGTATTTTTGACACAATAATGTACTAAAAAAAATTAAAGTTCACCTTTTATAATATTTTTTTTAATAACATCCATTAATTCTGAAATAGGCAAAGGCCTAGAATAATAATATCCTTGTAAAAACTCACAACCAATTTTTGATAAAAGTTCTACTTGCTCTTTGTTTTCTACACCTTCTGTAAGAACTTTCATATCTAAATCTTTAATCATTGCAATTGTATGTTTTAATGAAATCAATGCCTTAGGATTATTGTCACAGGCCCATAGTAAAGATTTATCAATTTTAACTATCTTATAAGGATGTTTCATAAGATTAGATTGATTGCTATATCCAGTACCAAAATCATCTAAAGAAAAGTGAATTCCTTTTTTCTCAAAATCATTCATTAGTTTATCTAGATTTTCACTTATGTTATCCGCAGTTGATTCTGTAATTTCAAAATCTATTAAGCCATGAGGAATTCTATATTTATCTATAATTTTTAAAAGACGAATATTTATGTTTTCTTGCATACATTGAACAACAGAAAGATTTACATGAATAACATTTATTCCAAAATCTTCAGGATGATATTGCTCAATGAAACTACAAACTTTTTCTAAAACAATTTCGCCAACAGCAAGAATATCTCCATTTTTTTCTGCAATTGTTTTTGCGTTTACACCATCCCCATTAAGGTATGATTCAACAACTCCTGTTGCAAAGTTAATAGTACCATCTACAGAACCATGAGTTCCACCTAAGTCAAGAACTAATATGTCATCGATGAATACCCAAACGTCGTCATCACCAGAGAATGAGAATTCCATTGGTTGTCCGTTGATTAATCCATTTTTAGGCATATAGAATTCAAACTCCATTGTCATTCCATACCAGTGATTAATTTCTGTTGTATTAGTTGCTGATTCATAATTATAACTTCCATTTGGTGAACTAGCATTCGCTTTATAATTAAATGGTAAGAATTCATAACGATTACTTTCCTTAGGGAAAGTTGTTGCTGTATAACCACGTTCTACGTAGTTACGAACTAAGAAATTATTATTTGTTGTATCATAATCAACTGCATTACGATTACTATCATAGTAATAATAGTCAACACCATCAACTTTTTCAGTTTGAAGTAGTGTATTATTAGGATTATAAGATTGAACACCAACAGTTGCAGTTCCTTTAGCATTAGTTGAATTACCAAATAAATAACCTAAACTTGTATTATTTACACCAGTACATTTTCCTTG
>CALBXN010000215.1 GCA_937890485.1 uncultured Treponema sp. | reverse complement strand
GTGATTTGCTTTCACAACATACAGAAATACTTCTCGACCATTCAACAGAAATTAATTTTGAGCAGTTAATCGAAGAAAATAAATCACTCAAAGAAGAGCTTACAACTCATCGTGCCCAGCAACAACAGACTTATGTCCCAAAACCACTCGATATTTCTGAATATACAACCCGAAAAGTGTATATCGACACAATGCTTCAGGATGCAGGTTGGACCGAGGGCAAAGACTGGCTCAACGAGGTTGAACTCTTTGGAATGCCTAATAAATCCGAGGTAGGTTATGCCGATTATGTACTCTATGGTGATGACGGTAGGGCTTTGGCAGTAATTGAAGCCAAAAAGACCTGTGTTGATGTGGCAGTTGCTCGTCAACAAGCAAAACTCTATGCAGATTTACTTGAGAAAAAGCATGGTCGTCGTCCAGTAATCTTCCTTACAAACGGATTTGACACGAGAATTATTGATAATATTTATCCTGAAAGAAAATGTGCTACAATATATTCAAAACGCGACCTTGAAAAGCTCTTTAATTTACAAACAATGCGTACAAGCTTAAAGCATGTTATGGTAAACAGAGAAATCGCAGGTCGATATTATCAGGAAGGTGCAATCAAGGCGGTTTGTGATAGCTTTGACCGTAAAAATCGCCGTAAAGCTTTACTTGTTATGGCGACAGGCTCAGGTAAAACAAGAACGGTTATGGCACTTTGCGATGTGCTTTTGCAACACGGTTGGGTTAAAAATATTCTTTTCCTTGCTGACCGTACCTCACTTGTAACTCAGGCAAAGCGTAGTTTTGTAAATCTTCTTCCGGACTTGTCTGTTACAAACCTTTGCGAAGATAAAGAAAACTACAATGCTCATTGTGTATTCTCAACTTATCAGACAATGATGAACTGCATTGATTCTGTTAAAGATGATAACGGAAAACTCTTCACCTGCGGTCATTTCGATTTGGTAATCTGTGACGAGGCACACCGTTCAATTTATAATAAATATCGTGATATTTTTACTTATTTCGATGCACCGCTTGTTGGTCTTACTGCAACACCAAAAGACGAAATCGACAAGAACACTTATGAAATATTTGAACTTGAAAACGGTTGCCCAACTTATGGTTATGAGCTTGCACAAGCAGTAAAAGACGGTTATCTTGTTGATTATATGTCCGTTGAGACAAAACTTAAATTTATCGAGCAGGGTATCGTTTACGACGAGCTTTCTGACGCAGAAAAAGCCGAATATGAAGATACCTTTAAGGATGAAAATGGTGAACTCCCTGAAAAGATTGATTCAACTGCACTTAATCAATGGCTTTTCAATGAGGACACAATCAAAGAAGTTCTCAATATCTTAATGACAAATGGCTTGAAGATTGAATATGGCTCAAAAATAGGCAAGACAATTATTTTTGCGAAAAATCATAATCACGCCGAAAAGATTTATGAGATTTTCAATAAGGAATATCCACACCTTAAGGGCTATGCAATGGTAATTGATAATTATCTAAACTATGCCCAAAGTGCAATTGATGAATTTTCAAGCCCTAAAAAATTGCCACAAATCGCAATATCAGTTGATATGCTTGACACGGGTATTGATGTGCCTGAAGTGCTGAATCTTGTATTCTTCAAAAAGGTTATGAGTAAAGCAAAATTCTGGCAGATGATTGGCCGTGGTACTCGTCTTTGTGAAAATCTTCTTGATGGTAAAGATAAAGAAAAATTTTACATTTTCGACTTCTGTGGTAATTTTGAATTCTTCCGTATGGGAACAGGTAAGCCGAGTATAAATCAACTTGCAGTACAGGGCAGAATTTTTAATCTTAAAGCACAGATTACTTATAAATTGCAAGATTTGGATTATCAAACCCCCGACCTTATCGAATTCCGCAAAAATCTTGTTGAAGATATGGTGCGAAAGGTTTGTGAACTCAATAAAGAGAACTTCGCAGTCCGTCAACACCTTAAATATGTTGAGTTATATTCAAATACCGATAATTACAAAACTCTTACATACGAAGATACTTTGATAATTGCAGAAGAACTTGCACCATTGATTATTCCTGATAAAGATGAAGCAACTGCAATGAGCTTTGATGCACTTATGTATGGCATTGAACTTGCATATTTGGTAGGTAAAAAATATTCTCGTGCTCGTAGTGAACTCTTCAAAAAAGTTTCTGCTATTGCAAGTATTGCGAACATTCCTGAAATTATGGTGCAGTCAGAACTCATTAATAAAATTCTTCATACCGATTATGTTGAAACTGCCGGAATTAACGAGTTTGAGCATATTCGTGAAAACTTGCGAAATCTCTTGAAGTATATTCCATACAATCCAATGCCTGAAGTAAACATTAACTTCAATGATGAAATTCTCTCAATGGATTGGAACGAATCGGAACTTGAAAATGACGATTTGGAAAACTACAAGGCAAAAGCAGAGTTCTATATTCGTCAGCATCAAGATAATATTGCAATTGCAAAACTCAAATCTAATCAACCACTTACAACAGAAGATATTAAATCATTAGAGAATATCCTCTGGAGTGAGGTAGGTACAAAACAAGATTATGAGGCCGAATATGGCAACAAACCATTGGGTGAGTTTGTCCGTGAAATTGTTGGAATGGATATGAATGCAGCCAAAGAAGCCTTTGCAGAGTACCTTAATAACGCTAATCTTGATAGTAAACAAATCTATTTTGTGAATCAGATTGTTGAGTATATCGTCCACAACGGAATTCTTAAAGACCTTTCAGTTTTGCAAGAATCACCATTCACAGATTATGGTAGCATAGTCGATGTGTTTACCGATGTTTCCGTATGGCTCGGTATCCGCAAAATCATTGAAAAAATTAATAACAATGCAATAGCAGTTTAAACCAGGAGTGATAAAGTGAATTCAAATTGGAGAAATCGTCCTACAACTATTGATGAAGTACCAGCGACGATTGATTGGATAGTTTCAATTGATGAAAGTGGAAGTTCTGATTTAAAATATATACAAAAATCAATGGTTACAGGTGCAACGGTTGATAGTGGAAGTAAACTTTTTACAATAACCGCCTGTGCAATCAAAACCAATTCCCTGAATGATTCAAGAGATATAGTAATGTCAGTAAAAAATAAATATTGGGAAAATGCGTTATATTGTTATAAAGATGAAGAAAAACGTGTTTGTTTTCATTCAAAAGAAATACGCAGTAAAAAAGGTGCCTTTAATCCAACTTTAATTGATTATCCAAAGTTTATAACAGATTTAAGCGACATGATATATAATATTCCTATGACATTGTTTTCTGCGAGTGTTAATAAATATGAACTAATACAGAAATATGTGCATCCAAGTGACCCTTACGATTTATGCATGAATTTTGTTCTTGAACGTTTAATGTGGAATATAGGGAAAAACGAAGATTGTTATATAATACTAGAATCTCGTGGTAAAAAAGAAGATAAGATGTTGCTAGACAAAATTAAATATTTAATTGATTATGGAAATAATATGAATGAAGCTTCAACTTTTTCGAAAATTAAAGGAGTGTATTTTAATCCTAAATGGAGTCGTATTGCAGATAACAAAAAATCTTATTGGGAATTAGAATTATCAGACCTTTGTGCATATCCAATACATAAATACTTGGCTTATGGTACTATGGACCCAGCGTTTGATGTTTTAAAAAATAAGATTTGCGGTTTTCCAAATTTCATGGGTAGGGGCTTAAAAAAATTTCCATAAAAAAAGAGTCGCTATATAGCGACTCTCGTTTGCTCAATGCAAACCCCAGAAAGATTTCTCTTTCATCTATATTATACATGAAAGAGAAATCTTTGTCAATTACTAAAAACCCTTCTAGACTTCTGCGGTGAGTTGTGGTATATGTTTGTACTGCGAAAGGAGTACGAACATATGGGAATGCCTGAAGAAATGTATTATGGAAAGTTAGAATGTCAGGAACGAACTCGGTGCAATAAAGAACTTATTGGAGTATCGAAGCTATGCGACAGAAATAAAGATAAACTATCATCAACAATGACGGATGAACAAAAAATCCCATTCGAAAAGTTCCTTGACTGCAACGATGAACTACATTGCATATCAGAACGAGAAAGTTTTATTCAAGGATTCAAATTCGCTATAAAACTTATAATGAATCAATGAATTAAAGGTGTTATCCATTGGCTAACACCTTTTTTGTTTCCCATTGGATAACATAAAATACCACGATAAAAATAAATAAGACTGCCAAGACGGTGTGATATGTTCGCATATCATGCCGTCTTTTTTTGCTGTTTTTTGTGAGATGAATTGTATTTTTTGAAAAATAATTCCGACCAAAATGTGTTTTTCTTACCCTATACATAATGAGAGGCCTTCTATTCTCAAGCAAATATTTTTTCAAAAACGTTACAAAATAACGCAAAAAATAATCAATGCATATGCAAGATTGTTTTTAAACATTTTGTAAATTTTGAAAATTTAGTGCTGTTAAAGTGCTGATTTTGTTCCTATACATATGAGAGGGTTTTTATTTTCAAACAAAAATTCTCACAAAATTGGTTGTGAAATAACTAAAATCTTCCCTTATACATATGGGAAAGACAAGTAATTATTATCAAACAAATTTTATTTAAGGAGTGATTTTATGAAAAAATCAAGTTACACAAACTATGAGGAGTTGCCATTATTCCTCAACGCAGAATTCATTTCTGAAATCCTAGGCATATCCATTTCATCAGCTTACGAGCTTATGCACGAAAAGGATTTTCCAACACTCAAGGTCGGTAATCGAATGGTTGTGCCAAAAGAAAAGTTCAGAAGGTGGGTCGAAAAGAATACAGGAGGTGGTTTGTAATTGCACAGAAACAGTAACTATTTTTTAGTGCCGAACGAGGTGTTTATTCTTGGTCTAGACCACGGTGAGTTATCGGTTTATTTGTATCTTCTCTACTGCGAAGACAGAGCTACATATCAATGCCATCCAAGTTACGATACCATCGGTGAGGCAATCGGAATGAGCAAAAAGACAGTGCAAAAATATGTGCGAAGTCTTGAAAACAAGTGCCTGATTAGTACAGAGTATACCACTATCACAACCAAGGATGGTCGTACACGAAATGGCAGTTTGCTATATACAATTCGACCCATAAAAGATGCATTGCAGTATTATTATGAAACTAAGTTCCGCGAGATAGCAGATGAGAAACTAAGACGCAAGATTGAAGAAAAATTAAGGAGATTTAACATCGATTTGTGAGGCTTTCGGTGTGAAATAAAGAAACAATCCCAAATTGAGAGTGAAAACGATTTTAGGGCAATTTGTGAGCGAATGTGAGGGGAAGAAACAATAAATAAGAAGTTGTTTTTTTAGCATTGGGAAAAGCATAAAAAATCCATATTTTACTCGAAAATCGCCCGTCCGATTTTGTTGCAGGAAAAAGAGGATGGGTCACAAAGTGCCCCTTCCTCAACCACAACAACTCGCAATGCGTGCTGTTTCAACGGTTGTGAGCATTTGAAAAGTGGTGCCAAAACAGGGTTGCTAAAAGCCCTTTTGTGTCACAAATTTACTGCAAAATCAAGAAACCACGCTGTTTAGGCATTTGCAGCAGGGTTGCTGTGATGCCTTTCGTAGTTTCTAATACTTTTTGCATCAAATATACAGGTGTAAATTTTACTACGCATTAAACAAAGAAAAGCAGACCATCACGGTCTGCTTCAAACTTATAACATTGTCATTTCAAAACCGAAATCCTGATTTCGATTTGCAATATGACAACGAAAAACATATTTCAAGTGGTCGGTTACACCGTTTGCTGCGTTGATAGTTGCCAACATTAACTCGTCTTTATCAATATCATTAAAATTAATATCATAGCCATTAAATCTAATCAACTGTGCAATAAAAAGTCTCTGTACTCTGCCGTTACCTTCACGGAACGGATGCAACATATTAGTTACACAATAGAAATCAATGATGTCATCAAGAAAAGCATCAAAACTTTGATTCCTGAAATAGTTTTTATCGGCAAGTCTTTCGAAACAAGCTTTAGACATTCTTTCTATTTCATCC
>CALBXN010000214.1 GCA_937890485.1 uncultured Treponema sp. | reverse complement strand
TATTACTGTGGTTTCTGTTATTTCAGAAGTACTTAAATAATATTTAATTTCATCTTTTGTGCACATATCATCAGTTGCATCAATTTTACCTTCAATACTTCCACAATCTACAACAACATAAATTTCTAGTGTTGTAAATTTTTCAGTGTAAGTTTTGTTTGTCCAAGTTGCACCAGTTCCTAAATCAGAAAACTTTCCATGAGTGATTCTTGAACCATTTGCACCATCGCCTTGTTGGTAGGTTGTAGTTTCGCTTGATGAAGTTTCAAAAATATGCAATTTAGAATCTTCACCTTTGTATGCTAAAAATATTTTTTTGTTATCATCTTCAGTTGTTCCAATTTCAGTTGAAGAACCAGAGCCATTTAATTGAATTTGTCCTTGTAATGTTGGAACAGATAATTCAAAAGGTTTTACATAAATATCAGTTGTAAAAGATGTTCCTTCAACTTGAACAATGTAACTATCACTTTCAGATAAAAATTTGTAATTTGAATTTTCTTTATCAAAAAAACATTGCATATATTTTTGGTTTGTTCCAGTTTGATAAACTTTAATTTTTACATTTGGTTTATTTTCTGTTGTCCCTGATGAAAATCTTGGGTAAGAAATTTTTATATTTCCATTTCCTGTTATTGTTTGTTTGTAAGTTTTTGTAGAATTGTTTTGAGGTACAGAAATTAAAACTTCCATTGGATTTGAAATAAGATTTTCTGTTCCTGCATCAATAATATTTACATTTAATGTTGTTGATGAATTTATTTTTTTCATTTCTTGATAAACTACATTTGAGGTTGTGTCAGACATAATTATTACAGGATTATCATTTTTTATTAAACCGTAATCTGGATGATAAAATAAAAGATAGATTGTGCAATAATCTGCTGTTTTCCCAAAGTCTGGAAAGTACGCTTCCCAAACTAATTTATTTAGTGTGAAAGTTCCATCGGAATTAGAAGTAGTGTGACCGATGAAATATTTATCATCTGTAGGTGAAAATCTTGAACCAGATTTGTATGAATCAAAATCTGCATCACGATTTTTTTCTTTCACATAAGAGTAAATTTCTACATCAGCAATTCCTTCTTTAGGATTTGTTGTGCTTTCCGCATCAACTACTTTTCCGCTAACACCTGCAGAAAAAACTGATGAACAAGAATTTACTAACATAATAAATATTAATGTGAATAAAATATAGATTTTAGTTTTCATTGGAATTTACCTCGCTGATTTTATTTTCTTGATTTATATTATTTTTTCGTTTTTCAGTAATAAAATATAAAAGTGGAATTATAAAAAGTGTGATGATTGTTGAAGTTAACAATCCTCCAGAAATTGCTTGTCCAAGTGGGGCGTAAATTTCTGCTCCTTCACCTTTTGCCATCGCCATCGGAATTACACCAAGCATTGTTGTAAGTGTTGTCATAAAAATTGGTCTAACTCTAGTTGCAGAACCTGTAATAATTATTTCTTTTAATTTATCTGTGCTTTCAGTTTTGTTTTTTTCTAAGTTTTCTTTTCTTAAAAGATTTATGTAATCAATCAAAATAATACCATTGTTTACAACTACACCAGCAAGCGCAATTATTCCCATCAAAGAAATTAAGCTTAGAGTTGAGCCAAAAAGTAATAATCCTAAAACAACACCAATTAAACAAAATGGAATTGTTCCCATAACTAAAAGTGGTTGTCTAAATTTTTCAAACTGCAAAACCATTACAGTGTAAACTAAAAAACAAGCGATTAATAAAGCACTAATCATTGGCGGAATTGAATCTCCTAATAATTCCATAATTCCACCTGTTTTACTTTTAACACCTTCTTTTAATGGGTTGGCTAATAAATATTCATTTACTCTCGTTGCAACTCCAGAAGTATCTTCGCTTATTAAGTTTGCAGAAATTGTAACAGTCTTAGCTCTATCTGAGTGGTTAATTTGCGAAATACTTTGTTTTAATTGTGTATTTGAAATTGAATCAAAGGAAATATTTTTTCCACTCATTGATTTTATATTGATATTAGAAATTGTATCCTTTGTAATTTGTTTGTCAGTAATATCAGATTCAAGTTTTATTGTATATCTGTTTCCGTTTTTGTCAGTAAATCTACCTGTGTCCATTCCAGTAAAAAGAATAGCAGTTGTAATTCCTGCTTCGTAACTTGTGATTCCAAGAGAACTCATGTATTCATGACTCATATCCATAACTAAAGTTGTGTTATCAAAAGAAGTATCTACATTTGTGGTAACTACATCTGAATCATTTTTCAAAAATTCTTCTATACGATTTGCTTCTGTTAATAAAAGATTCATATCTTCACTTACTAAAGTTAAACCGTAACCACCACCGCCAGAAACATATCCAACTAATTTATCAAAACCTCCGTTGCTAACTGTAACTTTTGCATCGGGAATGTTTGATGATAAAAGTTTTTGTACTTCCAAAATTATAGTATGTATTCTTCGATTGCGTTCAGCAACTGGAACTAAAACTATGTGTGCGTAGCCTGCATTAGGTGAATCACCTGCTGCCATTCCACCAGAATTTCCTGAATAGTAAACAGCAGTTTTAATTTCAGGAACAGCCTCTGTTATTAATTTTTCTGATTGCATCATTCTTAATTCTGTTTCTTGCAATGACTGTCCAATAGGAAATTCAAGATAAACATAAAAGTCAGAGTTATCAGTTGAAGGAATAAAAGCAATTCCTAAAGCTCCAATTAAAATTATTGAAATTACAAAAAGCGTTATTGAGATTATTAAAACGAATTTTCCGTTACTTAAAGTCCAAGTGAGAGCTTTTTTGTAAAGAATTTCAATTTTAGAAATTCCTTTATTGAATAAAGTTTGTTTTTTTATTTTTGTTCCATTAGGATTTAATAATTGCTTCATTAAAAAAGGAACAACTATAAGTGCAACTAAAATAGAAGCAACAAGTGAAAGAATAATTGTTAATGAAACATCTTTTAGAATTTTTCCAACAATTCCACTTAATCCAACTATAGGAAAAAATACAACAACAGTTGTAGCTGTACTTGCAAAAATTGACGAAGCAACTTCACTTGAGCCTTTATAAATTGAATCTTCTACAGAATATAATTGTGTGCCATCTGATTTTTTTGCAGAATAATATCTGTAAACTTGTTCAATCATAACAATAGAACCATCTACAATCATTCCTAGAGCAACAACAATTCCAGAAAGACTCATTAAGTTTATTGTGATTCCTAATAATTTCATTCCAATGAATGTAAATAAAATTGAAAGCGGAATTGAAATTCCAATAATTAAAGTTGAACGAGTATCATTTAAGAATAAAAATAAAACGATGATTGCCATAATCACTCCGGAAATTCCAGAAGTAATTACAGTTGATAAGGAAGCACTAATAGTTCTTGAATCATCACTTATGATTTGATATGACAAAGCACCACCAGTAGATTTTTCTGATTCGGCTAAAACTTGTTTTGCTTCTTTTACAATTTTCATAACATTGCCGTCATCTCGTTTTGTTATATCAACAACAACTACATTTTCTTTTCCGTCAGAAACAATTACATCTTCTTCTGGATAAATTAATTCAACATCGGCAACATCTTTTAATCTGATGATTACATTTTCATCGCCACTACCTACAGGAAGATTTTTTATATCATCGATTGAAGTAAATCCACCACTGAATCTTACATCAATAGTTTTGCTTTCATATTCTGCATTTCCAACAGGAAGATTTACATTTCCGTAATTTACAATTTGATAAACTTGTGCAACTGGAATTCCTTTTGCTGTTAAATCTTTTGTTCGTAACTTAATATTTACTCTAAGTTCTTTGCCACCAGAAACTGTAACTTCAGAAACTCCTGGGATACTTGTAAGTTGAGGTTTTAAAGTTTTATTTATGTATTCTGTTATGCGTCCTAAATCATTTCCACCTTGAACAGAAAAGGTGAGAATTGGTAACATAGAAACACCCGCAACAAATGCGTTTGGAGTTTCTATTCCTTCTGGTAAGTCTTTCATCTTTTGTGTGATTCTATGTCTTACTTCTGCAAGTTGGTCGTTTGCATCAAGTCCATCTTGAAAAGAAATTGTAATTAAGCTAACTGAATTTGAAGAAGTACTTGAAATACTTTTAAAGTTTGGAAGGGTAACAAAATCATTTTCTAAAATATTTGTAACATCTTGTTCAACATCTTCAGCCCCAGCACCAGGATAAATTGTTAGTACCATTACTTCGGGCATTGAGATGTCACTCATAAATGCAATGTTCATTCCTGTAACTGAAATAATTCCAAAGGTAACAAGTACAATAAGAATCATTCCGATAACTGCTGGATGTTTTACAGAAAACTTTGCTATGTTCATTTTGTTTCTTCCGTTTTTGAAAAGTCGTTTAATTCAATTAATTTTTTTTCGGAATTTACTACTTTTACTTTTTGTCCGTCAAAAACAAAACCTTGCCCGTTAATTACAAAATCTTTGTTAGAAAATTCTGTTGGAATTAAAAAATATTTTTCGTCACGAACTTCCGTTGGAAAATTTACATGTTCAACTGTAGAGTTTTCTTCATTGTAAATATAACAACTTCCGTCTACTTTTAAAACTTCAAGAGGAAGTGTTGGAACATTTTTATATTCTGCATAATTTACAATTACATCAACATACATTCCAGGTCTAAACAAATCTAAATTGTTTGTTAAATTAAAAACAACTTGAAATGTTTTTGATTCTGGTTGAATGTAAGGAGATATTGTATCAATTTCTGCTAAACAAATTGTATCTTCTGAAAAACCTTCTAATCCTGGACGCTTAATAATAGCATTGATTTTTGATTTATCCTGATTGAAAAGGTCAAAATATTTTTCTGGAACATTTAGTCTAACAACTTGTTTTGATAAATCTGCAATTATTGCAGCTGGCTGTTGTGTGCTTCCGATACTACCTTTTGCTAAAGGTGCCATTAAAACAGTTCCTGTAGAAGGAGATGTTACTTCGGTATAACTCATTTGTAAAATTGCTAAATCGTATTGAGCCTTTGCAGCATCCCGTTGAGCTTTTGCTGAATCATAATTTTGTTGAGTTGCGGCATTTGCCTTGTAAAGATTTTCTACTCGCTCAAAAGTACTTTGATAACCAAGATAAGCTGCTTTTGCTTGTAACATTTGTTGCTTGTAAGGCTCATCATCAATTTTTGCGATTAAATCACCTTTGTTAATTTGCATTCCAGATTTTATAGGGTATTCCATAATCGTTCCAGATACAAATGGAACAACCGGAATCATATCCAAAGCTTCTACGTATCCTGAAATTGAAATTGATTGTTGAATATCTGTGTTCTGTGGTTTTATAATTTCTACGGCAGGAGGAGGGGAGGTATAACCTTCAGTCTCTTTATTTGAAAATAGCATTATTAAAAAAATTATGATTGCAACGATAAGTATGAAAATGCCGTATCTTAAAAAAAGTTTTTTGTTAAATTTTTTCATAATCTGGATATTCTCCAAAATAATTTTTTTATTGGCAAGTTACTGATTTTATGTATGTAATAAATATACTCATGTGTGTAATAAAAATCAATAAAATATATTCATATTATAGAAAGAATTGTTAAAATTATGTTATAAAAATTAGGAAAATGAGTAAAAATCAAAGTAAGGTTAGTAGTGATGCTTAATAAGGATATGTTTTATGCCAAGATAGTATTTTCTTTCAAGAATATTATGTTTGTGCAAAAGATTTAGTTAAGCTATAAAAGTGTGTAGTTCTAAATTCACCCTCCGTTTTCGGAAGGTGATACAACTAAAAAAAATAGCACCGTAAGTTCGGGGCTTGGTTGGTCTAGATACCTCTGAATATCGCTTTGAAACATCCCTCTGTTTGACAACAGATTCTATAACTACCTCCATTGTCTTTCTTTGTTAGTAAAGTTTTACAATAAGGGCATTTCTTATCTGTGGAATTAGATTTTATATAATCTTCACAAACTAAATCAACAAGCTTATAATCTTTTTCAGTCATAGCTCTTGCCATATAAAATCTCCTTTATAAAATCATATTTCTCTCTAAATTCACCCTCCGTTTTTG
>CALBXN010000213.1 GCA_937890485.1 uncultured Treponema sp. | reverse complement strand
TCCTTGACGAACCTACAAACCACTTAGATTTACATTCAAAAGATGTTTTGTTAAAAGCACTTAAAGATTTTGGTGGAACTGTAATTTTTGTTTCTCACGATAGAGGTTTTATCGAAAGTCTTGCAAATCGTGTTTTAGAACTTAAGCCAGGAGAAGCAAAAGTTTTTCCAGGAGATTACAAATATTATCTTGAACAAATCGGAAAACTTGAACAAGGTGAAGTTAGCCAGCCTACGATTAAATCAAATTCTTCGGTTCAAAATGATGAACCTAAAAAAACTGCTAGCCAACTTTCTCGTGAAGAAACAAAACGACTTCAAGCAGAAAAACGGCGCCTAGAAAAAGAAGAAGAACGCTTGATGACAGAAATTTCTGAACTTGAGGAACAAAAAGCAACTTTAGAAGAAAAACTTACCACACCAGAAGTTTATTCCGATGGAGTTTTGTGCAAAGAAATAACTGAGCAAGTTTCTCAAATTGAAGAAAAACTTACTCAGTTAAATTCTCGTTGGGAAGAAGTTTCTGAAAAATTGGCAGAATACTAAGAATACTAAATTTAATTTTTATTTTTGTTAGCAAGTCCACGGGCTTTGATAAACATTTTTTCTATATATTGGGCTTCGCCTTCAGAAATCATTGCTCTTGAAAGAATTGTTCGCCAAAAGTTTTCCATATCTTTTTGACCTGCAAGAGAAAAAAATCCAATTTGTTTTAAATTGTCGCTTATAATAGAAACTGTTTTGTCTAATCTTTCTATGTTGATGGGGCTGTAACCCGTAGAAAATTTATTTTCTTCTTGTAATGAAATTTGCCTAAAAATTGTGTAACAAATAATTTGTACTGCATGAGAAAGATTTAATGAACCAAAATCCTGACTAGATGGAATGTTTACACCGATTGTGCAAAGTTCTAGTTCGTCGTCTGTTAAACCTGTTCTCTCGTTTCCAAAAACTACGGCAATTTTAGAATCTTCACTTGCAGGAAAATTTCCAATAATTTTGGCAAACTCTTCTGGAAAAACTAAAAATTCTTTGCGTTTTTTTCCTCTTCGGCGTGTAGTTCCTGCAACCATACTGCAATCAGAAATGGCTTGTTGCAAAGTATCGTAAAATTTAGCATTTTCCCAAAGATGAAAGGCATGAATTGATAATATTCTGATTTTTTCTTCGTTGTAATCAGCTTTATTTCCTATAATTCTTAATTCTTGAATATCATTGTTTGCCATGGCTCTACATACTGAACCGATATTTTGACTTTCATCTGGATGACATAAAATTACACAAAATTGATTTTTATTCATAAAAATATTGTATCATTTTTTTCAATTTATGTTTATATTAAAATTATGGTTGACTTTTTAGAAATGGAACAAAATTTGTCCAAAATACAAAAAAACAAAAAAACTGTAATTATCGGAGCAAGTGGCGGAATCGGAAGGGAACTGGCTTTAGAACTTGCATCAACTACACAAGAATTGGTTTTACATGGGCTTTCCCAAGAAAAATTGGATTCTCTTAAAGATGAAATTTTCGAAAATTCTTATATGACTATTATGAATGAATTTTTAAGTTATCCAAAATTAACTGATATTTCTTACAAATTTACACCTTCATTTTTTACCGATGAAGAAGATACTTCTACAGAAAGTACAAAAAATCTTTTATTAGACCACATAAAAACTGCTGATACTTTATGTATTTGTTATGGACCTTTTTTGCAAAAACCACTTCATCAAATGACACAAACTGAATGGCTAGAAGTTTCTACTTTGGTTTTTGCTCTTCCAGGATATTTAACTTCTCTTGCCTTGCCTCAAATGATGGAAAAAAAATTTGGTAGAATTTTGCTTTTTGGTGGAACTCGTACTGATTCAATAAATTCTTTTAAAACTAATCCTGCTTACGGGGCTGCAAAAACGGCTATTTCAAGTTTAGTAAAATCAATTTCTTCTGAATATCGAAGTTA
Organism: uncultured Treponema sp.; assembly: GCA_937890485.1. Taxonomy (GTDB): domain Bacteria; phylum Spirochaetota; class Spirochaetia; order Treponematales; family Treponemataceae; genus RGIG9060. The sequence goes on along the minus strand of CALBXN010000213.1, from coordinate 8,843 downwards.
TGGTATTCGATGTAATGCAATTCTTCCAGGATTTGTTGAAACTGAATATGTTAGCGAACAAGAAAAAAACTATTATAAAAAATTATTAAATTCTAATGACTTGATTAGTCCCGAAACTATTGCAAATTCTGCTAAATTTATTCTGGATTCTGATTCTATAAATGGGATTTTATTAAAAATAGATTGTGGTTGGGAACCAAAATAAATGTTATAAAAATTTTGTTTGACAATTAGCAATAATCTGATATACAATGATAAATGATAAAGGAGTAGAAACCATTTTCTGATGGTAATATACATATGAGTACAAATAATAGTTTAATCCCTGGATTTGACGATGAAAAAGATGATAGCTTGAAAATTCTCTTAGAAGAAGTTCCTTCAATGGATAAGTGTCTTATTTTATATCTTAATGGGTATATAGATACATATAATTCTAATTTCTTTCAAAAAAGAATCTCTAAAGTTGTAGAAGCTGGATATGTAAATCTTATTTTTAACTGTGCTGCTTTAAATTATGTATCTTCAACAGGTATTGGTTCATTTACTTCTTTCTTAAAGATGGTAAAGCCAAAAGGTGGAGATATTGTTCTTTTAGAAATTCAGCCAAAAGTATACGAAGTATTCCAGCTTTTAGGTTTTTCACAATTTTTTAATATAAAAGATGTTGTTGATGAAGCAATTAAATTTTTTGGTAAAGAATCTTCTTCTACTGATACAGAACCAGATTTGTTTCCTAAAATTTTTGCCTGTCCAGTATGTTCTAAAAAATTAAAAGCAGTTAAATCAGGGCGATTTCGTTGTTCTGAATGTAAAACAATTCTTGCGATTGATAACAAAGGTCAAGTATTCTTAGGATAAAATTTTAATTGAATATTTTATAGCCTATATAGAAAAATTTTCTTGTTTTTGTTTATTCTTCATGCTATCATAGATGTGTGAAATCTTCGTTGTATTTATCAGTAGTTTTTTTTATTAGTAGTTTAGCTTTCATTCTTGTTGGAGCCTTTGTATACATGCTTTATTTTGATTGTATACATTTATCTGCAGGTAGCGAAGTTTCTTTTTTTAATAGTCTTACTTTTTTGAAAGGTCTTGTTTTTTCAATTCCAGCAAGTACTGTTTTAGCTTGTTTTTTTATAATTTTTTACATGATACGACATTATTCAAATCCTTGGTATAATCTAATTGTGTATGCATTTTTGGGTATATTGGTTTGGATAGTTATTATTCCTTTGTCATATAAATTGTCAAACTATATTATATATTCCTCAGAAGATGGCGTACAAATTACTGAAGACAGAAATTTTTATACACCTGGTTATTTTAGAGCTGTTTCAAATGGATATGTATATTTTACACAAGTTCATTCTGATAATACTGTAGATGGTGTTATCATTACCAAGGGGAACCCAAGTACTTTTGAAGATATTCCTTTGACAAGTTTTTTTAATGATTTATCAAAAGATTCATTGTTTGTTGCAGCTGTAGAGCCTGTTGGAATAGTTAGTTATATTATTTCCTTTTTACAATTATTCTGGGAAATTGGAAAATATTCTTATATGGGTAAAGGCGTGTATTTAATTGCATTTTTTTCTTTTGCTTTAGCTTTGTTATCTGTAATTGGATTAACAAAGTGTAGTAAATGGCGCCTTTGTAATATGTGTTTAGTATTTGTTTCTTTCTTAATTTTATGTTTTATAAATTTACAGATTTATGAATCTAAATTTTTTGTGAATATTATTAAATTTTTTATTGATAAAAAACTTGATTTTTTGTCAGATAGACGAGTTTTACAAATAATAATAAATTCTTTTTTCTTTTTGATATTCGCAACAATTGGAATTGTAAATGCAATTCGAAAACCATATGTGAATCAGGAGCAAGATTAAAATGAAATTGTCAAAGACTGTATTTTTTGTTTTATTAATCGAAACTCTTGTTGTTTTTTTTATTTGTGTAGCCAGTGGATTTATTTTTTTTGAAACACCAGATTGGAATTTAGGGAGTCCCTTTTTATACAAGTTTCAAAATGGATTATTGCTATTTTTCAAACTTTTACCAGCAATTTTTGTCGCTGGAATTATTATTGGATATTCATGGGGGTTCGGGAAACAAAACAATAATCCACCTCATCGTTTTTCAGAAATTTTTGTAATATATTTAAAGAATGTAATTATTTCATCTCTAATTTGTACTTCATTATGTTTTCTTGCAGCTGAAGTTGGTATTCCATTGATTTCGTATTCACGAGCCCAAATGGAAGAAAATTCTAAAAATATAGATGAATACATTATTTTAGCAAAGAAAAATCTTGCAACTGGTGATTATGGTACAGCCTTATTTTATGCCAATTATGTTTTGGATATTGCCCCTAATTCTCAAGAAGCCATAGATTTGGCTAGATTTATAGAAGAAAGTCAATTTTTAAACAAGAAAGAAATTGTCTCTGATAATGATGTTTTACCTACTTTAGTTACAACAAAAATTTCTGATATGACTGTTCCTGAATTATTTAAAAAGGCAACTGAGTATTATGCAAAAGAAGATTATTTTAATGCACATTACTATTCTTCATTGGTTTTGGAAATTTCAAAATTGAATTATGCAAATAGAGATTATGCAAAACAACTTGCAAGTGATTCTTGGAATAAACTTTTGCATATTGATGCTTTTGAAAATGATTTATCAAAAGAAGTTTTTCAGAGAAAAAAAGAAGGATATATTGCTCTTTCTTCTGGGGATTATTCTAAAGCATATTATATTTATCAAGATTTGTTAGAAAAATATCCTTTAGATTATGATATCAAAAATTTCTATGAAACTTCTAAGGAACTTTTAGGAACAAGATATTTTTTCATAGATGAAACTTTAGACAAGCAACAATTTGAAAAATTTAGAAATGTGTTTTTTACAATACCTAGACTTGATGGTGGAAAAGATATAATTTCAATTAAAGGAATTACATCTATAGATACTACAGGAGGGAGAGTTCAGTATCTACGAGGTTTTTCTGTTGTATCATATGATAAAAATGATGAATGGATAATGAGTCTTTCTGTGCCTTATGCAAAAATGTGTTCAATGCCTCTAGAAAATATGAGTCAAGAATTAACTGATTATATCGGAGAGTTTTCTAAAACAAAATTTGTTCCATATTTATTTTTAAAATCTGTTGATAGAAAATATGAAAATATTTTTATTACGCCAAGAATAGAAACAAAAGATGGATTAAACTTAATAAGTGCTACAAGTTATGTTATGCCAATTCCATTTGAAGATTTTGCAATGTTATGTGATGTTTCTCATGGTCCTGAAACTATGTCTTTGATTTCATTGTATAAATTTTCTAAAGTTGCTTCTGATTATGGTTATTCATCTGAAATTTATTCCCAAAGTTTAATTAATAGATTTTCTTATCCTGTGATTTTGCTAATTTGCTTTTTATTGGCAAGTATTATTGCATGGAATTCTCGTATTCTTTCAGAAGATTCATTTAAGTTTTCATGGCTTTTATTATTTCCTGTAATTATCGTTTTAGCTTATGCCTTTATTCAATGCTTTAGATTTATGATGTCCTTGGTTTTTTATGCAATCTTAGTATTTGTTGCCTTTGTTGGAAATGGTGCAGTTTTTATAAGTTTGTTTATTCTTCTTTTTGTATTATTTCTTTGTTTTTTGCGATTTGTATCATTAAAAAGTAACAGTAATGAATAAAAAACTGTCTAAGAAGTTTTGTCATACTGAACCTGATTCAGAATCTTAGCACAATTTATAGTACAGATTCTGAAAACAAGTCAGGATTGATAGCGCTTATTAGACATTCTCGTTTTTTTGTAAGTTAATTTTATAATTAAACAGTAATTCTTTCTATGTGAGCACCTAAAGACTGAAGTTTTTCTGTTAAATGTTCATAGCCTCGTTCAACTTGATAAACATTTTTGATAATACTTTCGCCTCTTGCGCACATTGCAGCAATTACCATTGCCATACCTGCTCTAACATCAGGAGAAACTAATTCAGTTCCTCGGAGTAGACTTGGACCAGATACAACTGCACGATGAGGATCACAAAGAGTAATTCTAGCACCCATTCCGATAAGTTTATCCACAAAGAACATTCTTGATTCAAACATTTTTTCGTGAATTAAAACAGTTCCTTCCACTTGAGTTGCCACAACCGTCATAATACTTGTTAAGTCTGGTGGAAATCCTGGCCATGGAGAGTCATCAATTTTTGGAATCATTCCACCTAAATCTGGACTAACTTGCATGTTTTGTTCGTTTCCAACTATGATGCTGTCTCCTTCTGTTGTCCAAGTGATTCCGAGTCTTCCAAAAGCAAGCCGAATTGAGCGCATATCTCGTTGTTCAACGCCTGTAATTTTTATGCTTCCTCTTGTTGCAGCTGCTAATCCTATGAAAGAACCAATTTCCATATAATCTGGCCCAATTTTGAAATCGCATCCATGAAGTTTTTTTACGCCTTTTATCGTTAAGATATTTGAACCAACTCCACTAATATCTGCTCCCATGGCATTTAACATATTACATAAATCTCTTACATGAGGTTCACTTGCTGCATTTGTTAAAATTGTAGTTCCTTCTGCCATACTTGCTGCCATAACAGCGTTTTCGGTTGCAGTAACAGATGCTTCGTCTAAGAAAATATCGGCTCCAACAAGTTTGTTTGCTGTAAAAGAAAGTTGCCCGTCTGTGCTAACTCTTGCTCCAAGTTCAGTTAAAGCAAGAAAGTGAGTGTCTAAACGACGCCGACCAATTACATCTCCTCCAGGTGGGAAAAGTTGAGCTTTCCCTAATCTTGCAAGAAGAGGGCCTGCAAACAAAATTGATGCTCTAATCTTCTTTGCCATTTCTGAAGGTATTTCATGGGAATTTAAGTTTTTGGCACAAAATTTCCAAGTGTTATCAGCAATTTTTTCGGCAGTTACACCTAAACATTCTAAAATTTTTATCATTACTCCAGTATCTTCAATGTCTGGAATGTTTCGTAAAGTAACTTCTTTATCTGTTAAAAGAACTGCTGCAATACATGGAAGTGCTGCATTCTTGTTACCACTAGCAGCGATAGTTCCTTTTATAGGAAATCCACCTTCAATATGATATTCGTACATTAGTTTTTTCCTTTTGAATAAATTTTTATAAGTTCAAGGATTGTTTTTACAGAATATTCCATCTGTTCTAAACAAGCCCACTCAGTTCTTGAATGAAAATTATGTCCACCAGTAAAAATATTTGGGGTTGGAATGCCAAGTTCTGACAATCGAGAACCATCTGTTCCACCACGAATTGGAGAAATAATTGGTTCTATCCCAACATTTTTTACTGCTTGAATTAGATTTTGCATTACATGAGGATTTTTATCAAGGACTTCTTTCATGTTTTTGTACTGAAAAGTATGTTTTGTTTCAACACTTCCATTTGGAAAAATTGCATTACAAGTTTGAGCTAAAGAATCAATTGTAGAAATTCTGTATTTCATTCCAGATTCTTCAAAATCTCGTAAGAAAACTGTTACTTTAGCACTTTCCATTGAACCAGAAATTTCCATTGGAGCATAAAATCCTAAATAGCCGTCTGTTGCTTCTGGACTTTCATTTTGTGGAAGCATGGAAACAAATTTACTTGCCATAGTAACAGCATTCACCATATTTGGTCGAGCAGAACCAGTGTGTAAAGCTTTTCCTGTAAAAGTAATTTCTGATTTGTATGCGTTAAAACATTCTGCTTCAATTTCGCCTAAAGTTCCACCGTCAATTGTGTAACATTGTTTTGATTGAATCCAATCCAGCGGAACATTGTCCATGCCGTGCCCTGTTTCTTCGTCAGGGGAAAAAATTACTTCAATTTGACCATGAGGAATGTTTTTGTCTTGTAAAATTTGAATTGCTGTAATGATTTCTGCAATTCCAGCCTTATCATCGGCACCAAGCAAAGTTGTTCCGTCAGTTGTAATTATTGTTTGCTCTTTACAATTTAATAATTCAGGATTTTCTTCTATATATAAAGTTATTTCTTCATTAAGTTTTATATCAGTTCCGTCATAATTTTTTGTAATTTTAGGATTTACATTTTGCCCAGAAACTTCTCCAGCGGTATCAAGATGTGCTAAAAATCCAATGGAAGAAGAATTTTCGTAGCCTTCAGTTGCTGAAATTCTTGCACATAAATATCCATGGGAAGTAATATGGCTTTGAATTCCCATTTTTTCTAGTTGATTTTTAAGGTGATTTGCAAGTTCAATTTGTCTTTCTGTAGAAGGTTGTATTCCTTCATCTGCTTTTTGAGAATCGCTAGTTGTCCAAATTTTTACATAAGTTAAAAAATTTTCTAGTAAAATATCTTTTATGGAAGTATCATTATTCATCTTTTATATGGTACGATATTTTTATGTATTTTGCAATCGGTTGCTTCGACTTCGCTCAGCAACCGGCAGGACTACGATTGGTAACCGGACTTTACACGGTCATTGAGTGGAGTCGAAATGGCCACGTGGATTTGCTCAAGTCTAACGACTTTCGCTTCTTAAAAAAAATGTCACACGGATTCGAAACGCCTAACGGCGTTTCTGCACGACAGCTCCAAATCTCGCGAAATGCAAGAAGTTTGCAAAATACACATACCGTGCAGAATAAAACAAGCGTAGACGAAAAAGAACCAAACGAAGCCTTGCAAGTGAAACGCAGCACTAGCGAGTTTGGGGATTTTTCGTCGAAAGCTTGTTTTATTCTGGTACGAAATTTCCCCATTTTTCAAAATTCTGAAATCCTATTGAAAAAGGGTGTTTTTATTGATAAACTGTTTTTATGAGTGATACAAAAGATTTATGCCCTTGTGGTTCAGGAAAACTTTATAGTGAATGTTGTGAACCTATCATAAAAGGTTCTGCAAAGGCTCCTACTGCCGAAGCATTGATGCGTAGCCGATATTCAGCTTATGTAAAACATGAAATCGATCATATTGCAAAAAGCTGTGTTCAAGATCCAGACAGAAATGAAATTGATATGGAAGAAACTCGCCGTTGGAGTGAGGAATCAACTTGGCATGGTTTGAAAATCCTTCGCACTGAAAAAGGTAAAGAAAACGACAAAGAAGGAATTGTTGAATTTTCTGCAACTTATACTCGTGGTGGACTAAAAGATGTTCACTTAGAAAAAGCAAAGTTTGTAAAAAAAGATGGTGAATGGGTTTATCACAGCGGAAGTTTAATTCCTACAACAATTGTTCGTGATGGAGCAAAAGTTGGTAGAAATGATCCTTGTCCTTGTGGTTCAGGCTTGAAATATAAGCGATGTTGTGGCCGATAAAATTTAGCCATGAAAATTATTACAGGCTTTCATGCCATCGAAGAAAAATTAAAATCTCTCGAAAAAAATTCTAAGGCAACTTTGTTGTATAGCAAACCTGGTCCTAGAGTAAAAAAAATTATAAGTTTTGCTCAATTATTGAGTGAATCTAAAAAAGTTTTGATTGAGTGCCGACAAGTAGAAAATCATGATTTAGAAAAACTTGTTAGCACTCTGCCAGAACTTGCCCGAGACCATCGTGGTATTGTTTTGCAACTTTCGGGCAATCAAAAAGAAGAATCTAATCAAATAGAATTTTCTGATTTAAAAATTTATCTTAATTCCAAACTAAAAACAAAAACAGAAAACCAAAAATCTGTGGTAATGATTTTGGATTCTATTACAGACCCTCATAATGTTGGTGCAATTATTCGAAGTTGCGATCAATTTGGTGCAGATTTGGTTATTTTGCCAGCTCGTCGTGGAGCAAACACTGATAGCGAAATTATTGCTCGTTCTAGTGCAGGTGCATCTTCTTGGGTTCCTTATATGATTGTTCCAAATTTAACAAGAGTAATTGAGTTATTAAAAGAAGAAGGTTACTGGATTTACGGGGCTGATGCAGGTGGCGAAAACCTAAACGAATTTTCTTCAAAAAGAGCCGATAAGGTTGCAATCGTTATGGGAAGTGAAGGTTCTGGAATGTCCCGAATCGTCCGAGAAAATTGCGATAAAATCCTTTCAATCCCAACTTGTGGAAAATTGGATAGCTTGAATGTATCGGTGGCGGCCGGAATATTACTCTACAGAATTTCGCAATAATTAAATTAGTCTCAAAACTATATGCTGTTCTAAAAAAATAAACTGCATTGCTCCCTTGACGCTACGCTAGACGGTCGCACTACAGTTTATTTTTTTAGTTAACAATGTTTTTTTGTTTTAATTTATGTTATTGCGAACTTCTTTCGTTCTGCGAGAAGTGGGGCGGAGTTCTGTTTGCAATGCTTTGTGTGTTAGTACGAAAATTTTCGGCTACGTGTTTTCTTCTCATTGTATGTTATTGCGAACTTCTTTCGTTCTAGTAGAATAGGGAATATAACTTTTTTATCAGTTAAAAAAGAATTTTGTGTGCAAAAAAGAAATATCTATGCAAAAATCTATTAAAAATTTAATAAAAACTACCCCAAAAAATAAAAATATATAAAACAAATAAAAGAACTTATTAGTAAAAAAATAAGTGTTTTGCAAGGGGCGTTGGACAAAATGAGCGCCGAAGAAAAGACGAAGACTAAAAAGGCGATAAATAAACTTTTGGAAGTTATAAAATGATAAATTGTAAGCAGTTATTTGAAAAGTTAAACGCGTACGCGCCTATTCAACTTTCTTACGATATGAACGCAAGGGGGCATCACGACAACAGCGGTATTATTCTCGATTGTGAAAACGATACCGAAAAAATAGTTTTTTGCCGTAATTTTTAAATTTATGTAAAAATATTTTAAATTATTAATATTAAAATGAAAATAATTTTTAAAAA
>CALBXN010000212.1 GCA_937890485.1 uncultured Treponema sp. | reverse complement strand
TAGGTGGAGTTGCGACTCTTGGTCAATTAAATCAAGAGGTTTTCAAAATTAAAGACTGTGAATGGAAATCAAAACCCCCATTTGCTTCAATACGAAGAATTGTACAAGAAAATGAAAATATCTATAAAATCAAACCAGGGCTTTGGGCATTAAAATCATATCAAAAAGAATTAGAAGATAAAGGAATCGTTGTAGAAACGGAAAAAAATAAAAATTCTATGGAAGTGATAGAGTTTAACCATTCATATTATCAAGGCTTACTTGTATCAATAGGAAATATGAAAAAATTAGGGACTTTTGTACCAAACCAAGATAAAAACAGAATGTTTTTGAATGAAAAACTTGGGAATTTAAGAACTATACAAGAATTACCAAAGTATTCTTATGAAAATTTTGTTTCAAGAAGTTCAACAATAGATGTAATTTGGTTTAATGAAAGAAATATGCCTGATTCATTTTTTGAGGTCGAACATTCAACAGATATACAAAATTCTTTGATGAAATATTATGATTTACAAGATTTTTATACAAGAATGTTTATCGTTGCCGATGAAAAAAGACATGAAGAATATGACAAAAAACTAAGTTATTCATCATTTTCAAAAATGAAACAAAATAAACGCGTGAGTTTTCTAAGTTACGATGATTTAGAAAAACAATACAATCAAGCTGTTGAATTACAGACAATTCATACAAATATACTTTGATACTTGATCATAATTTATTTTCGATCAATACTAGTTTTATGAAACGATATGAAGTTAATATTGAAGAAACTGTAGTAGAAACATTTTCATTTGAAATTCCAGATGATGTTGACATCTATGATTATGTTCAAGAAAATTACTATAATTGTAACATTGTTCTTGAACCTGGCGAATGTCAGTTTAAACAAATGCAAATTCATAATTTAGATGATGATAGCTGGACTGAATGGAAAGAGTTTTGAGTCTCCACAAAAGAAAATGCTTGGATTTTAGACCCTTTTGCAGGAAGTTCTACAACTGGAATTGCAGCAAACTTATTAAATCGAAGATTTTTAGGTTTAGAGCAAGAGCAAGAATTTTTAGAACTATCAAAAAATCGTCGTGAAGAAATTGAAGATATTTCTAAGCGTTATGAATACAGAGAAAAAATTATAAAATATTCAAATAAGCCACTAGAAACAATTTTGGAATTACATGAAAATGAATCATATTATGGGAAAGATTTACCTCTTTAATCTTTCACAAAACTCAAAAAGTCTACAACTTGACTGTGGAGTTTTTGTAAATCTTCATCTGTTAGGGTAAGAGTATCTGTTGCAAAAGATTGACCGTTTAGTGCAATTCCTGTACCTTCGCCTAAAAATAAATTTGCACCAACATAGGTTAAAAGTTCAGAAAGTTTTTTGCGCGAATTTCCTGCAGCGGATTTTCCTGAAACTCCACTTATTGTAATTTTTTTATTTTGAATTGAAGTTCCACTTGAAAAATCATTTTTCTTTAAAGAACGAGAAAGCCAATCAATAAGATTTTTCAAATAGCCTGGATAGCTCTGATTATATTCTGGAGCGAAAATCCAAATTCCATCTGCTACAGAAATTTTATTTCTAACTTTAGTAACAGATTCTGGTGTTGGAAATTCTGTATCCTGATTAAAAAAAGGAACATCACTAAAATCAAGATAATCAACTTGTATTTGTGAGCAATTATTACTTGCGTATTGTGCGATTAATTTTTCAGTAATTTTTGCTAACTGTCTGTTAAAAGAATTTCTTCTTGTAGACCCAATTATAAATAAAATGTTTGTCATAAAAATTCTCTCCTATGAAATATTCAAAAACTAATTTAAATATAATTCATAGAAGAGAGAAAAACTTTCTTTTTCAAAATAAAATAACAAATTAAATGTACTAAAAAAGTTACGCCCCAAGAAATTGGATAAGATATAAAAATTACATTACAAGTATGAAATCTTGGGATAAGAAAAATTGTACTTATCCATAAAATACGAATACCACAAGCTCCTAAAAGAGTAACAATCATTGGTAAAACAGAATGTCCAATTCCACGGATTGAGTTTCCCATAACGTCCATCATTCCACAAAGAGCATAGGTTGTACAAATAATTTTTAGACGTTCCATTCCACTTGCAATAACATCTGAGTTTTGTGTGTATAAAGATAAAAGTTGTTTTCCAAATATGACAGATAAGTTGCCAAAAATAAAACCTGACAAAAATACACATATTTGTGCAACAAAAATTGTCTTATTTATTCTGTCATATTTTTTTGCACCAAAATTTTGTGAAATAAAAGTTAATGTACCTTGAGAAAATCCATTCATTGCGGTAAAAATGAAACCTTCAATATTTGACGCTGCTGAATTTCCTGCAATAGTGATTGCTCCAAATGAATTAATGCTAGACTGAATTATGACATTTGAAAGTGAAAATATGATTCCCTGAAGTCCTGCTGGAACTCCGATTTTTATGATACGAATTAATATTGGTACATTGATTTTTAATTTTTTGATGTCAAGTTTAAATTCTTCAGATTCTTTAATAAGACATCTAACAACTAAAAAAGCAGATATACATTGAGAAATAACTGTTGCTAATGCAACTCCTGCCACATCCATTTTTAAAAATATGACAAAAATTAAGTTTAATATGACATTTATAATTCCAGCAAAAAATAAAAAATATAGGGGACGTCTTGTGTCACCTTTTGCTCTAAGGATAGCACTACCAAAATTGTAAATCATTGTGGCAGTAATTCCAGAAAAATAAATTTGTAAATACAAAGTTGCAAGCTCTAAAACTTCTTTTGGAGATTGCATTAGTTTTAAAATTTGCTTTGCTCCAACAACTCCGATAAGAGTAAGAATTATTCCACTTATTATACTTAAAAGCATTGCAGTGTGAACTGTATCTTTTAGTTCTTGTTTTTTGCCTGCTCCAAAAAAATTTGCAGCAACAACTGTTGTTCCTATAGAAAGTCCAACAAATAAATTTACTAGCAAATTTACTAAAGAACTTGTTGATCCAACTGCTGCTAAAGAATTATCCCCAGCAAAGCGCCCTACAACGATTACATCTGCTGCGTTAAAGAGAAGTTGTAATAAACTAGAAAAAATCAATGGAACAGAAAATTGCAAAAGTTTTTTTACAATTGAACCTTCTGTCATATCAATCTGGTAATTTTTTGACATAATTAAAATAAAGTTTCTTCATCAAATAATGGTGTACTAAAATATCGTTCGGCTGTATCAGGAAGAACTGTTACAACGGTTTTTCCTTTACCAAGTTTTTTTGCAAGTTCTATGGCAGCTGCAACATTTGTACCGCTAGAAATTCCACACATGATTCCTTCTTTGCGTGCTAAATCTTGTGAAGTTTTTATGGCTTGTGCATCCGTTACGATATATATATCATCATAAATTTCTTGGTTTAAATTCTCTGGAATTAGTCCATCTCCAATTCCCATTTGAAGATGTGTTCCAATTGTTCCACCTGCAAGGATTGCAGCGTTTTGTGGTTCAACTGCCCAAATTGTAATATCTGGATTTGCTTCTTTTAGAGTTTCTCCAATTCCAGAAATTGTCCCACCGGTTCCGATTCCAGAACAAAATCCATGGATAGGACCTTCAACTTGTGCAAGAATTTCTTTTGCAGTTTGGTTTCTTTGGATTTCATTATTTGCTGGATTTTCAAATTGTTGTGGAACAAAAACATTAGGATTTTCGTGTGCCATTTTGATTGCTGTGTTTACACAATCTTTGATACATTCACCGATATCACCTGAATCGTGAATGAGTTTTACTTCTGCTCCATAATGTTTTACAAGTTTGCGGCGTTCTTCACTTACAGAATCTGGCATGATGATAATTGTTTTATATCCGCGAACAGCACCAACAAGGGCAAGTCCGATACCTTGATTTCCACTTGTAGGTTCTACAATGATTGTATCTTTATTGATAATTCCTTTTTTTTCTGCATCTAAAATCATATTGTAGGCAGTGCGAGTTTTTATAGAACCACCTACATTTAATCCTTCAAATTTTACAAGGATTTGTGCAGAATCTTCGTCTGTCATTCTATTTAGTTTAATTAAAGGAGTATTTCCGATTGCGTCTAAAATTGTGTTGTAAATCATAGGTTTATGTTACATCATTTAAGTTTTTTAGGCAATGTATGAAATTTGGTGAATTTTATGAATATTTTTCGTCTAAGCCATCAACTACTGCGTTTATGATAGATAAATCTTTTTCTGAAAAATGTTTTAATTTTGAAGTGATACTTTTTATTTTATTATCGTTTGATGTTTGAAAAGTGGATGTTTCTCCTGTAACAAGATATTCAACTGTTGTGTTAAGAACTTGTGCCAGACGAACAGCAACATCTGCTGAAGGTATGCAACCTTGACTTCCGACATAACTGTCTATTGCACGTTTACTAATATTTGCCTTTGCTGCAACTTCCTTGTCTAGTAATCCAGAGTATTCAATTTCTTCTCGTAATCGAGTTCTAAAATCCATGTTTCAAGAATAACATAATATTGTGATTTATAACTTTACAATAGCAATATTATGTGATAATCTAATAGATAGTCGCAAAATATTGTGATTGATAAAAGAAATATTACTATTTTTTTAGTAATTGAGTAAAAATGGAAATTCTTTAGGAGGAATTGAGATGAAGAAATGTTTTTTAGGGCTTATTGTGATAATGGTTACAGTAAGTATGCTATTTGGTTTTGTAGGTTGTGCAAAAGAAACTCCTGCAGAATGTTTTGATTATGAAATAGAAGGGAATCATATTATAATCACAGGTTTAGTAAAAACTGATTTAGAAAAAATAGTTATTCCTGAACGTATTAAAGGTTCATTTGTAACAGCAATTGCTGAAGACGCTTTCAGGGAATGTACTAACTTGATTAGTGTAACTATACCAGATTCTGTAACTAAAATCGATGAAGATGCTTTTGAAGATTGTACAGGTTTAGTTGAAGTAATAATACCAGATAGTGTAAAAGAAATTGGTGAAAGTGCTTTTAGTGGTTGCACAAGTTTAACAAGTGTAATCATACCAAATGGCGTAATTGAAATTAGTTATAGGGCTTTTGCAGATTGTACAAGTCTAACTAGTGTAACCATACCAGAAGGGATAACAAGAATTAGTGCTTTTTCGGGCTGTACAAGTTTGAAAAATGTTACCATCCCTGAAAGTGTAACAGAGATTGAATCGAGTGCTTTTTCGGACTGTACAAGTTTAACCAATGTTACCATTCCTGACAGTGTAGAATCCATTGGTTGGGGAGCTTTTGAGGGCTGTACAAGTTTGACAAATGTTACAATTCCAGTTAGTGTAACAGAGATTGGATGGAGTGCTTTTGCTGGTTGTACAAGTTTGAAAAATGTTACCATTCCTGACAGTGTAAAACATATTGATCCAACTGCTTTTGAAGGAACTGGTGTAAAACTACC
>CALBXN010000211.1 GCA_937890485.1 uncultured Treponema sp. | reverse complement strand
AACCAGAACAATGTACACGCAATGCTGACGGTGTTTTAGTTCCACCTCCACTAGCCTTTGATGTTCTTGAACAAATCGAAAAAGAACTTCCAGGTTTCCCAATCGTTCTTCACGGATCTTCATCAGTTCCAGTAGAATACGTAAAAGAAATCGAACAATACGGCGGAAAACTTGCTGACTCTGTTGGTATTCCTGAAGATCAACTTAGAAAAGCTGCAAAATCAGCAGTTTGCAAAATCAATATTGACTCAGACGGTCGTCTTGCAATGACAGCTGCAATTCGCAAAGTATTTGCTACAAATCCTAGCGAATTTGACCCAAGAAAATATCTTGGACCAGCTCGTGACGAACTAAAAAAACTTTATATGCACAAAAACATTGAAGTTTTAGGTTCAGCAAATCACTTAGACTAATAACTTATTTATCATTTATTGATAAATAAAATTTAGAAAAAAAGCCTAGTTTGAAAAAAATTCCAAAACTAGGCTTTTTTTTTGTAAAAAGATTATTTATTACAAACCAAACAGAAAGGTTAAATAATTTCTTCTGGCTTTGATTTTGAAACAAAAATAAAAAACAACAAAATTGCAGCAAAATAAATTAAAATCATCAATGCAAGTTTTAATATGAATAAAATTTTCAAGAAGTTTAATATTTCAAGAACAGCAGGAACAACAGAAATAAGAATCATCAAAAAAATCAGTAAAATTTTAATTCCAACAGAACTTCTATTTTTTACAGATTGAGAAAATAGATAAATCAAAATCCACAAAGAAAAAATCATCGCAAAAAATACAGTAGGTTTTACAAATAATAAAAACATATCTGTAGTTTCATATTTTAACAAACAATCGTATGGAATAAAAATTGTAAAAAATCCTAAAAAATAAGGTAAAAGAGTTAAAACTTTATGATAAAAACTTTTTCTAGAAGCAATTACAACAAGTAAAAAACACAAAGCAAAAGGGATAAAAAAATCAAAAAGATAAAAATAAATTAAATTATTTATAAAATTATCTGGAATTTGTTTATAACTTGATGTAAATATTAAATCAATAAAACAATACAAGAAAGAAATAAAAATTCCCAATAGGAACGATTTTAACGAATTGTCGTAAAAAAACTTAATTTTAGTAGATTTTAAACTTTTAAGAAAAAAATACATTAACGGAAAAAAAACAATCAAAAAAACACTCATAAAATCTCCTATTTGCAATGCGATCTTTTCATAAAATATCACGAAAAATAAGACTATACAAGGGGCTTTTACATGTTTTTTTTGTTTCACACTAGACATTATTGCTTATTTTCTGTTATTATAAATAATACGCTTAAAGGAGAAGGTCTCTCTATCTTTTACAAAATGAATAAAAGATAGAAGAAAACGAGGAGGATAGTTGGCGGAAATAAAAGGGTTACGGATAAACGAACAAATCCGTGTACGAGAAGTCAGGCTTATAGATGAAAACAACGAACAAAAAGGTATCGTTCCCACTATAGAAGCTCTCAAAATGGCAAAAGAGAGAGATTTTGACTTGGTTGAAGTTGCACCAAATGCAAACCCGCCAGTATGTAAAATACTTGATTATGGCAAGTATAGATTTGAACAAGAAAAAAAGCTTAGAGATTCAAAGAAAAATCAGAAAATCTTTGAATTAAAAGAAATCAGAATGCAACCTAAAATTGCTTCTGGAGACTTAGATTTCAAATCTAAACATATTAAGGAATTCCTCGATAAAGGAAACAAAGTAAAAGTTACAGTGCGATTTAGAGGACGAGAATTAGCTCATACAGAAATTGGAGTTGATGTTCTTAATGAAGTGCTTAAACGTCTTGAAGGTGAATATGTTATGGACAAAGCTCCTGCAATGGAAGGAAGATTTATGTCTATGACATTGAGTCCAAAGACGAAAAAATAAAGAGGTATGCAGTATGCCAAAAATGAAGACAAAAAAAGCTGCCGCAAAACGTATGTCTTTGACAGGTAGCGGAAAAGTTAAGTACAAGAAGATGAATCTTCGACATATCTTAACTAAAAAAGCTGCAAAGCGAAAGAGACAGTTAAGAAGCTCAGGTATTTTGAGTGATGCTGACTCAGCAAAAGTACGCAAACAGCTTTTACCATACGGCTAAAATTTACAAAACAAGCCGTATTGGCTAAGACTATTACTTAGCCACAATTTTGATTGCGGACTATCCGCATAATAAAAAACTATTCCACGGTGGAGTCATTAAGAACACTTGCCGGGAACAAGGAGAAATGAATGTCAAGAGCAATTGACGGAACAAAACGGTTGAACCGCCGTAAGAAGATTCTTAAATTAGCAAAAGGGTTCCGCGGAAGAAGAGGTACAAACTTCAAAGCCGCTAAAGATGCTGTTACACAAGCATTATCAGACGCATACGTAGGAAGAAGAGACAAAAAAGGTGATATGCGCTCTGTTTGGATTGCACGTTTAAATGCAGCTGTACGTGAACAAGGTTTATCATATTCACGTTTTATTGATGGCTTAAACAAAGCTGGTGTTGTTATCAACAGAAAAGCACTTTCAAATATGGCTATCGAAGATCCTGAAGCCTTCAAAGCAGTCGTAGAAACTGCAAAAAAAGCTATTGGAGCATAAATCATGATTACACTCGATCAAGTTCAACTGTTAGAAAAAAAAGTAGAAACGATTGTTTCTAAAATTAATGACTTACAGAAACAAAACTCTGCTTTACAGAGACAAAACTCTGCTTTACAAGAGAAAAATAGAGAATTAATCGAAAAAAATTCGCTTTTAATGCAGAAAATTTCTACATTCGAAGCAGATCAGAACCGAATCGAGGAAGGAATCTTGAATGCACTTGACCGACTTAACAGTATGGAAAATTCCGTATTGAATGTCGGTACAAGTGTTACAAATGAACAAGCAAACACACAACAAACAGTTGTTTCTGATGATAAAATACAAGAAGAAGAAACAACACACGAAAATACAAATTCTCAATTTACACAAGATTCTAGTTTAACAGATTTTTCAAATATATCTGAAACAGAACAAGATTTCACAGAAACAGATGAAAACACTTCTGTACAAGATTCTCCTAGTTTAAATTTTACTGATGAAGACATAAATGAATCAGAAAATTCAAATGGCATAAAGGAAGAATCTTTGGATTTTGGCTTAGACTTGGATTTTGATTCTAATGTTGAAAATACAGACGATTCACAGTTAGGAATTTTTTAATGGGAACACTTCGTATTGACACATTAGGAACTTCATTTGTAATGCAAGCAAATGAAGATGAAGAATATCTCAATAAATTAATGGATTACTATAAAAAAGTTGTTAATCAAGTAGAAATTGATTCAAAATTAAAAGATCCTTTAAAAACAGCAATAATTGCGGGAATTTTAATTTGCGATGAACTTTGTAAAACAAAGCAAAAATTACAATATACTAATCAAACTGTTAACAAAGACGATTTAGAAGAAGCAGAAAAAATTGCTTTAAGAATGATAGAAAATCTAAAAAAGGTCACAGAGTGACAAACTTTTCTATTTGGGTTGATGCTGATTCCTGCCCTACACCTGTA
Source organism: uncultured Treponema sp. (assembly GCA_937890485.1). GTDB lineage: Bacteria > Spirochaetota > Spirochaetia > Treponematales > Treponemataceae > RGIG9060. The sequence goes on along the minus strand of CALBXN010000211.1, from coordinate 672 downwards.
AGAGAAATTATTATTAGATTTTGTAAACGATTAAAACTTGAATTAAATTACGTTGCAAATCATCAAATTCCATTACCAAAGTTAGAAAATTTTAAAATGATAATTTGTGATGCAACACCAGATGCAGCGGATAATTATATTGTTGAAAACTCAAAAGAAAATGATATTGTTATAACTCGTGATATACCACTTGCTTCAAGGCTTCTTGAAAAACAAATTACAACCATAAATGATAGAGGACTTCTGTTTACTCCAGAAAACATAAAAGAAAAACTATCAATGAGAAATTTCAATAAAGAACTTTACGAAAACGGAATTATCAGCGATAAAATTTCCACATTTTCAAAAAAAGATGTAAATAATTTTGCAAATTGTTTTGACAGAGAAATACAGAAAAAATTAAGACTCTTCGTCAGGTAATGACTTTTGAATTTCTTTAATTGTTGGATAAACCTCAAAGAAAATATCAATAAGTTCTGGATCAAACTGAGTTCCAGATTGAGCTTTTAATTCATTTAGAACATCATCTTCATTCCAAGCATCTTTGTAACAACGTCTATGAGATAAAGCATCAAATACATCAGCAACTGCAACAATTCTAGCAGCAAGAGGAATTTCTTCTCCAGAAAGCCCCATAGAATCATGTAGATCAAAAATTACATCAGGACTTGT
>CALBXN010000210.1 GCA_937890485.1 uncultured Treponema sp. | reverse complement strand
TGTTTCTTCAACTACAGGAGCAGCTTCCACTGGAGCTTCTTCTACTGCAGGAGCAGCTTCCACAATTACAGTTTCTTCTGCTTTTACTTCTTCTTTTGCTGCATTCTGCACTGCAGCAACTTTCGTTTCAGCTTTTTTTGCTGCTTTTTTTGCCATTCTTTTGTTAGCCATTCTTATCATCTCCTAAAATATAATGTTCTGCCTGAAATAATATATTCCCCAAACACAACCATGTTAGTTTAGCACAAATAGAACACTTACGCAAGAGAATCCATTTTTTCGTTTCATCAAAATTCCAAATGAAAAAAGATGCTGAATTTTTCTTTCAACATCTTTTTTAGTGGACCTGAGGGGAATCGAAAAACCACTCAATTCCTTGTAACCCTTGATTTTACTGGGTTTTTTAACCATTAAAAATGTCTTGACCCCACTTTGACCCCACAAAATTGCGTTTTTAGCATACATTAATCATACTCATTGCCATAGCTTCTTGCTCTTTAATCACATGAATATATTTTAAATATGTGATGTTAATATTTGCATGACCCATCAATTTACTTACGACCTCTACCCCGACTCCACGTCTTATCAGTGTTGAGCCAAATGTATGTCGTAATGTATGCAATGAAATATTTTCTGTTATACTTGTTCTCTTGATTATTCTATCAAGACTTCTTTGCAAGTTTCTAGGACTATTAAGAGTACCTTTGCTTGTACTGCATAAATATGGCGACTTAATATTATTTCTTACATCGTATCCTTTTAATTCTGAAATGTAGTATAGAGCAGATTCATTGAGTTTTAAGACTCTTATCCCAGAATCTGTTTTTGTTGCTTGTTTTATTCTGGAATATTTCTTTGCGTTTTCAACTACTTCTCCATTATCAAATTCTATTATATTGCTTTGTAAAGTTTTGTTTATATATACTAATTCTCTGCTTATGTCAAAATCAGACCATTTTAACGCAATGGCTTCTCCAACTCTTAATCCAAGATTTAATATCAATAACAACACTAATGCATCTCTGCTTTTATACTCTCCTGTTGTTTTATATTTTTCAAGAGCAACATTTTTCAATTCTTCAATTTCTAAATCTGATAATGTAATCTGTTGTTTGGTTTCAACTTTAACACAGCTTTTTGTTGGTAATATTACATCTGTACATGGATTCTTATGGATTATTCCTTCAGATATAGCTTTTTTAAAGCATGGATTTAAAAGATGAATTATCTTTTTTAACCCTGAAAGCGAAAGTGCTTTTGTTTTATTAACAGAAGGATTTGCCCTTTCGTCAATCAATCCCTGAATGTCTTTCGTGGTAACATCACCAATCATTTTCTTTCCAATACTATCATGGATTTGATGGATATAAACACTATACAACCTCGAATATGATGACGGTTCTATTTTATTCCACTTATAGGTTTTCAACCAATATTCAATATAATCATTTAACTTTATTTTCTTTGGTTCTTTATAACCATTTTCTATTTTTTGCAGATGTTCTTTTACCTTTTGTTTTAGTTGTGTTTTTGTATTGCCGTAAAAACTCTTTCTTTTGCCATCAATAGTAAGTCTTGCTTCAAACCTCCCATCATCTCGTTCTCTGATACTCATTCCATTTATAATTGCAGATATATTATTCATTGATTATCACCTCTTCAATTATAAAAAAGGCGAACAATATTCTGAATATATTCATTATACCATTCGCCCGATATTATAGTCAATTTTTAAAAGAAAATCTCTTCTCCAATATTTTCTCTAATCCAATCTTCTAAGATTGAAAATGTTGTAATGTAGTCTTTTCCAACTTTAACTAATGGTAACTGTCCTGATTTTATCAGTTGTTTTACCTTAGTTTCTTTGAATGGTAATATTTCATACAAATCAGTTTGTTTTAAAATTTTATTTGTATTTTCTATATTGACCACACCCTTCTTTAATTCTTTCCTGTACTTCCAAATCCACCTCTTGATTCTTCACCAAGGCTTTTTACCTCACTAAATACAATCTTTGGTTGATGTTTCATGATGCGGAACTGACATACTCTATCTCCCTCGTTAATATGCACATCTTTTGTTGCATATACTGGCATACACCATTCATCTGAATCACCACAATATGATTCATCAATTATGCCTACGCTGTTGACCTGTAATAATCCCCAATGTTTAAATGTTGAACTTCTTGGTGCGATATGAGCTTCATATCCATCTGGCAATTTCATTGAAACTCCTAGAGGAATTAATCCCCACTGCTCTTTTTCAAACCAACAATCTCTTGATGCTCTTAAATCAATCCAATCTGATTTTCCATCAATATATTCAAGTTTTGGTAAGTTTGGATTGTGATATTTGATTTTAATTGCTTTAATTTGTTCATAAGGAATTTTTTCACCATTTTTATTAATTACGTAAAGTTGTGCATCCATATCTGTTCTCAATCTCCTTTTTTAAATATTCTATATATTCGTTCCAATATCCCATATAACAGAAATAGTCTTTCTGTTTCATATTCTTTTGTTTGATATCTACTTTAATCTCATCAATACTCATTCTTAGTTTTTTCGTTAGAAAATCGGCTATAAAACTACGATTCCATTGTCCAATGAGCAATTTATCCTCTTTAGGCAGAAAAGCCTTTATTTCTTCATATACTGCGTTTTGCGTGTGGTTTACGACCTCTACAGAAGGTTGTTTATCCTTTTTCAAGTTTTTTGTAGAGAATGGCGAAATTGATGCACCACATGTCTGTGGTTCTAAGAAATCAATAATATTTTCTAAGTCTTTATCTTTAACTTTGAATAAAGTTTCTTCATCCGTCTGTTCTATGTCAAATACATATTTAGAGTCAATCTTTTTAAGTATATTATTTCCTCTTTTAATAGATGGAATATAGACTTGAAGTATTCTATTACCTATATACCAAATGCGTGTACCCTTAAAACATTTGATAAAAATATCGTTATTGTTACAATAGTTACCACTTTCATCTCTACAAAAATCACCAGTGCTTTGGTCTATTTCTGTAATCACTCTATATTTTCCTACATATTTTCTAAGGTAATAATTCATTTACGTTTCTTCACCTTATCTTTCCTTTGTACAATACCAAGTTTATCTAGTTCTGATTTTATTTTCTCATGAATAGAATCAAGCACTGTATTCTTACCATATGTATTGCAATAGAACACAGCATATTTATCTCTTGTACCATAATCAAACACGTTTAATGTAACGTTACCGCTTTGCTCAAAAATGATGACTTCACATTCTAATGTTGTAAATCCTCCGCTTCTATGTACTGGAAATCTATAAGAGTATGCATTTTCTTCATATGTACTGAATAGATTAGAGTATCGGAATGGACTCTTATGAATCCATTCCTTTGTAATATTTGGTTTGTAATAGTTGTTGTTTATCATCAATCACACTTGCTCCATGCACAATCTTTACAAACATTACATCCTCCTTCAAACACTAAAGTCCCACCACATTCTGGACATTTTGCTGTTGACATAGATATAGATGATGTATTTTTATTATTTTTCTTTTCAACAACCTTTGCTTCTGGCTCTTTTTCATCATCGTTAAGTTCTGATTGCATTTCGTTATACATCTCAATCAATGCATTACCAACTGCTGTAGGACAGCAATTACCTTTTGATGTATCATGCTTGGTTGCAGAACGTACTGCATAAGATGGACAAGCCATACAACTTTTTAACTGGTCAACTATAGTTTCAACACCTACACCTGCTCTTGCAGATAATGACATTAATCTTGAAACTGCTGCTAAGTTAGACTGACAGCCACCTGACGAACCTTTAGATAAATATGTTTCTAATAAATCTCCTGTAACTGGGTCAAAGAATGCTGTACAATGTAGTGAGCCACATCCTGTAGTAAGATGTCTTTCTTTTCCAACTGTATTATTATCAACCTTAATAATCATTCCACGTTCAAGTTTTTTTGGTTCTTCTTTTGAAGAAGTATCATCGTTTTTATTAGAAGAATCGGTTGTTAAAATACCTACTCGTTTACATCCATCACGGAAAATTGTTACGCCTTTAAGTCCTTTCTCCCAAGAATATAAATACAGTTTTTCAATTTCTTCAAGAGTGCATTTATTAGGTAAATTAATTGTTGACGAAATAGCTGTGTCTACATGTTTCTGTAATACAGACTGAATATCTACTCTATCTTTCCATTTAATATCTGCTGATGTATTAAAGAACTCTGGTAATTCATTATTTCCTGTTTCTCTAAAGAATTCATTTGCAATACCAGCAAATACCTCATAATACTCATCTTTTCCTTTTAAACTTTCAGTTTTTCTTTTATAAGAAATCTGAAATAAAGGTTCGCAACCTGTAGATATATTCAACATCGTACCAATACTTCCAGAAGGAGCAATACTTAATAAACTACAGTTTCTAATGCCATTTTCATAAACTCCTAAAGATACCAACTCATTTTCTGTAAAGTGCTTTTTAACGATATGAGAACTCAATACTTTGTGAGTATAATTTGGAAAAGCACCTTTTACTCTGGCAAGATTAGAACTTGTAATAAAGGCAGTTCTAAACATTAAATCCATTACATTGTCAATTGTTATTTTGCTATCTTCACTGCCATATGTAATACCTAATTTAATAAGGAAGTCGTGCATTCCCATAATTCCTAAACCAACATTACGATAGTTATAAGCCATATTACGTTGTTCTTTTAGAGGATGATTTTTCATATTCTCATCTAATACTGTATCTAATGCTTCTACGGAAATTTCTACTGCTTTTCTAAAACCTTCAGAATCAAAATAAGCATTTGACATAAATGGGTTAATTACAAACTCTGCAAGATTAATACTACCCAAATTACATGCCCCATGTTTTGGTAACGGCTGTTCACCACATGGATTACATGTTTCAATCTGGTAATCATCACATAACTCCATTAAGTTATAATTTCTAAAACGATTTGTATAAATACAACCTGGTTCTGCCCAATCATAAGCTTTTTCCATCATTAATTTATATAAATTAATTGGAGTTACATCGTATTCAATAATATTACCATTGTAATTTTTTGTGATATGTTTAGTAATTTTTTCACCAGTTACATAGTATCTCTTTACACATTCCATAAAATCATCATCAATTTCTAATGATAAATTTGCTTTCTGAATACGTCCTTCTTCTGATTTAATTTTAATAAAATCTTCTGCTTCTTTATGCCATGCGTCTAATGTCATAATTAAAGCACCTTTACGTGAACCACCTTGAGAAATACTTTCCGTAGTACGATTATAAATTTCCATAAACGGAATAATACCGTCTGATTCAAACTGTCCATTATTAATTCCACAACCTTTTGGACGAAGTTTACTTAACGAAATACCTTGTCCACCTTGAGCTTTAAATGTAACTGCAATATCTTTACTAGCTTGCATTAAGTCATTTAAGTCATCTTCTACAAAACCTCTTGAATAACAATTGCTAAATGAACCTTTTTTATTTGTTCCTCTATTAGCTAATGTTCTCCCACCAAAAAGAAATTTTCTTTCTTTGATTAACTGACGTAACTCTTCATTTCCACAAGAAACTCTATCTAACCATTCGTCAAAAGTTTCATTATTATATCTATATTTTCTTTCCCAAATATCTACACCTAACTGATTGTCAGTTCCTAACCATTCTTGTACTGTCATCAATTTCCTCCTTATTTCGGTAATTTTCCAATAAATTCATTTATAAATACTGTTTTTAGCACAAAATCAAGTACAATCTTTTTAAAAATCTTCATATTTTGCTATTTTTTCTCCTTAAAATGTGCATTTCATTTGCACTCATCTTTTAATGTTTCCTTGCCCACAATCACGCAAAATTAGCGACCAGTTCATAACACTATCGTCTAAATTTGCATGTGTAGCAATTCTCTTAATGCTTTCTATAATGTATTCTTTTTCATCAATCATAGCTGTTATAAACCCATCTTGCCTATTGAATAGTTCATTTGCTAATGAATGACTTGTAATAATATTATTCGTACTTATCCTCCTTTCTCTTTACGTCATGTAAAAATCTCTTATGTAATTAATACATTCTCGATAATCCTTGTCGTGTCTTGTAATACAACACTGCACCCACGGATGAAGTTTTTCATAATCTTCATCACTACCAAATGCAAGCACAGGAATTCCTAATTTATATGCTTCATAACACTCAATGCTAGATGCAATGCTTGTGCTAAGTTTTTCTAAATTAACAACGATAATGTTACTTTCTCTTACTTTTAATAAATCAAATTGCATAATTTCAAGTTGTGTCTTATGTTTTGGTTCGCGAAAATTGTAATAGTCTACTGGATTAACAACTCTAATTTTTTTACCAATACTTTCAGCAACATTTGTAATTGCTATTTTAAAATACTCTCTCCAAGTATTCATTTGCGCGAATGTCAACCCTGACATTGCACCACATTCATAGATAACTAATTCTCTCAAATCATTTCACCTTCCTGATTAATAATAGAAGCATCATTCCTACGCCAAATAATGTTCCTAAGAAAAACGTACCAACATATGTTGCTAATTTTAACCACATACACTTACTCCAAGAATATTATGTCTAAAAAAATTAAACACATTGTCTTTAAATTCTTCTAAACTTCCATTATTTTCAATAACATAGTCATATGTATAATTAAATACATTTGCATCTCCCGTATTACTACTTATGAAATCAACTCTGTCATTTTTAATTAAAATTGTTCTTGCACAAAACGTCTGTTTTGCTTTTTCGATTTCCTCTGGTTCTCTAATATCAATTAATAATACTTCGTGCATATCATTATTAAGAAATTCTTTGACGCATTCTCTGACGGCTTCAAATGGCATATCAGAATATTCGCTTGTTAACATTTTTAGGTCGGATAAAAATTTTCTATCTTTTTCTGTTTTTCCACCATCCCAACCACATAATTTTGCAATTGTTTTTACTTTATCAATAGATGAATATTTTAATGTAGGGATATATTCATTAAGAAAAGTAGCAAATGTATCTTTCCCACATCTCGCCATTCCATTAGTAATGTAAATTTGTTTTCTCATCTATTCACCTCTATATTCTTTTAGTTTTTTCTGATAATCTTCAGTTTTAGAATATCCACAAGGGAACATTTCAGGGCAGAATCCACGATAAATACATTCACGAACCATACAACTTGCAAGTTCTGGTTCAACTTTTGCAACCTCATTTTTTACTGCTTGCCATGCTTCACGAGTCTCTTTTGAAGCACAATTACAAAGACGTTTTCTACTAATATTAATTAATGCTTGAGCATTAGCTTCACACGCATGTTTTACTGGATTCGATTGTGGTAAATCATCTCTATTAACTCCCGTTCTATCTGTCCTTTGTGTTGAAACAAAATGGTCAATTCCAAACTTATGTCTTACAAAATGCACACTAACCCATGATTTTAAATCAACCCATCTCCAATAAAATTTCATTCTTCTGATTGGCGAATGTTCTGATAAAATAAGTTTTCTCTTCCATTCAGATGTAGGATATGCACCAGTAGTTTTCCCAATGGTATTTAAAGTACTGTTTTTAATATCCTGCCAGTTATCTTCGTGTTTAAAGATATCAATCTTCAATAATCTTCCCTCCATATAATTCAATAATTTCTCTAAAACGTTTTAATTCTTTTTCATCATTTGAAATGATTTTTACAGTTATTTCTTTGCTCAAATCTAAAATCAACAACGAAATAAGTGATTTAATATATACTTCTCTATCTTTTTCTATTGCCAACACAGTTGATTTTAATGTATTGATGTTGTTGCAAAACGAATCTGTTTCTGTTATCTTTAATCTCAATAATCCAATCATTATGCCATACCCTCAATCATGAAATTAAGAAGCAAATCAATATCATCTCTTTCATGAGCGACAATTTCAATTTTTTCAATTTCTTCGGCACTAGCAGAACATAAACTTGCAAAAGAAATAAAATGTGCAAGGTTTGATTTAAGGTTGATATGCATATCTGGACTAATCAGATATACATTGCCTTTGCATTTCTCAACAACTTTGAAAAATGCTTCTAGCTTGTCTTTTGGTAAGTTTGTAAGTTTCATATTTTATTCTCTCCTTTTCTATTTATTTTTAATGTAATGTTTACATTTATCATCCGTTGGTGTTACATGAAACCATGACAACAATTTGTCAAATGGTGCGTTTTTGTAGTAACGTAGACAATCTACTTTTTTACAATCTCTGTTGTTACAAAACGTAATATCTGTACTTGTCATCAAATATTTCCTCTAAATTCTTCTAAATCCACATGTTTAAAACGTAAATTCAGTTCTTTCATTTTCTTATTTTTGATAAGCGGTAATGTTAGATAATAACCAATATTGTGCAACCACCATTCAACATACATTGATGTATATGTTCTATTTAGTACATTTTCTGCAAAGCAGTTTTTATGTTGCTTATACGTCGCATGAATAATATTTTTCTTCATCTTTCGTATTGACCAAACTTTATAGCTGTTTTCAATATGTAAGTTTTTCATCTTATATTTCTCCTTTCTATTTGTAAAATCTGTGTGCATTATCACCATTTACTTTCACTTCTTCTAAATTTCTGTGCGCCCATGAATTGCCGTTTGTTCTGTCAAAGAATAAGGCATCATGTTCAATAATTCCAAAAACATAAGCATATTCACATGCTAAAACCGTTTCTTTTGTAACAACAACTTTGTAATATCTTCCATCTTGTAATGGTGAAAATTGGTCTGGCGTAATTATTTTGTCAATTGTTGAACCAAAACCTACATGATTAATTCTGTTAAAAATAGTTACAGCAACGTTCACTTTGTCTTGAAATGTTCCATGTGTAGCTTCTGCTTCTACTATTCTAAATAACTTCTCTAACTCATTTTCATTAAAGACATCGTAAATTTCTTCTTGTTTTGCTAGGTATTCTGGATATTTTTCATATAGTTTTTTGTATTCAACAAACCATTCTTTTTTATCTTCTATGTATGAAACTCTAACAATTTCATCGTACATTTCTTGTTCTCGTTCAGATATTTCCACTTCTGTTGCGATATCTTCTTCAATGTTTACTTCCACTTTTTCTTCTTCTTCATATGTATAAATGGGTGCAAAAATGAAAGCTATCATCACTGATAACGAAACAATATATAATATTTTGTTCATTTTTCTCCTTTGGGATTAAACGTATGTTTAAATCTTGTTATGTTTGTTTTGTATTAACTAAGTGCGCCAACACTTTTATAGTTTTGTTATTGTGCCGTTTTTAATATCATCATATCTTGCTATTAACGGCAATGACTCTGACCAATATTCATTGTCTATTTTGACTTTTATAAGTTTAAATGAATCTTCGTAAATTTCTAAAATCATACCTTCACATTTAAAAATTTTGCCACTCATTATTAATGTGAATTTTACTTTGTCATTAACATAGAATTTATTTGTTGACCTTTCTTCAGCGTTAGAAACAACTGAAACATCATCAACAATATATTTGAATGTATAACTTGTTCCATCAATAAGACCAAAACGAAGTTCTAATACTTCTTGTTCTCTAGGTTGTAATGTTTGTAATACTTCTTTAATTTCTTCTTTTAATATTTCATTTTCAGTATATTCTTCTGGTGATAAACTAC
>CALBXN010000209.1 GCA_937890485.1 uncultured Treponema sp. | reverse complement strand
TGTGGTAGCAATTATTGCAGGAATTATATCAATTATTTCGTTGCGGAAGGAACTTTAGTGCCAACAAGTATAACATTATGAGCAATTGGATACGATACGAATTGAAAAAAATTATCATACTTTGAATATTGTGCGGATTTTGCTTCTGATATACCTATGCGATTAATCAGCGATGACAAACTATGAATGCGCTTACAATGCTGTATCTTTAAATCATAATATTTTAATAATTTTCGAATATGGTTTTCATTATATAACCAAAGCAAATGTGTTTGTTCATTATATTGATATTGCCAAAACTCAAAATTAGTTGTATCTAAAATAGATAACTCATTAATTTCATTATAATTCTTAATTGCTTTTACTAATGCTGTAAACAATGGTTGATTTAAACCTAATTGTCTTCTAGCTTCTTTTCTTTCTTTATCATCTTTGATATTAGAAAGTTCATCATATTCAGGTAAATCATAGATTAAATCATCCATTCTAGCACTAATATATCTGCAAAGCATATTTGCTTTATCTAATTTAGTTCTTGAAGTAAAGCAATAACTTTCAGTATAACCAATTGTTTTATATTTGATTTTACCTGTTAATGTTGTTACTTTACCAAATTCAATTTCTTCCAATACTTCTTTTTCAGCATCACTTTTTCTTCTAATTGAAATTGAGTGATAACTACTTGAATTTGTTTCAAATGTTTCAATTCTAATAACTTGTTTCATAAACACCTACCCTGGAATATAAATACTAAGTATTTTTACTTTTTCACCTTTTTCATTATAAGCATCAAGATATTCAATATCTGTACCATGATATGAACTTAACAATGGATAATCGCAGCAAGTATTATTGTCTATAAATTCTTGATATGCTTTATCCTTTTCTTCTTGTCTATAATTATCATAATTAGGATATTCAGTTTTGAAATCTGATAATTTTTCAATTTCTTCTCTGGTTATAAAATTTTGATTATAGTTATGGAAATATAATTCTCCAACTTTAAATGATGCAAATTCATCTTCTGACAACATTGCAACTGAATGTATAGATGAACTATTAGTTTCAAATGTACTAAATCTAATATTTTGTTTCATAGCATTTCTCCTTAATAATCATACCCATAGTAGCAAAGAGCATAAATTTCTTTACCATCAATTGTCCTATGTGTATCATCAAACTCATGGTCACCACCCCAATTTTCAAAAGTGGTATATTCATTTTCATCAAGCCAATCTTCAAAATCTAAATCTGTGTTATCAGCTTTATATTCCTTTTCTACTTCTTCTTTTGAATAAAGTGTTGTACCATATTTTGCTACATACATGAGACCATTTCTCAATGCGTCATACTCTTCTGCTGTGCAAATAATACAACTATGTGTTGATGATGAGTTTGTTTCAAATGTGTTTAATCTAACTGTTTGTTTCATTACCATTTACCCTCCATATAATCTTTAATTTTTTCAATTTTCTTTTGTTTAGTTAATTTTTTATTTTCAAGTGTTGAATAAACTTCAACTAACTTTCTAGCTTTTTCTCTTTTTATCTTGTCCTGTCTTTCAGCTTCTTTTTTACATAAATCATTAAATTGAATTGTGTATTCTTCTGAATATTCCCAGACATTATATAACCAATCACTATGTTTAGAACAATTAGGTAAACCAATTGCTAATGATAGGAAAAATAATACAAAAGGATTAATTACACAATACAATAACCAACCAAGGCTTAAATCTATAAATTCAATAAAAGCTAGATGAATTAAAAAGTAAAATACTGAAAATATACAAAGTCTAACACAGAATTTATCAATTTTTCTATATTTTCTTATATGTTTAATGAATTCAGGATTTATTGTCTTATAGTCATAATGTCTTGAACTACCTGAATCATAGACATATTCATAATCTGGTTCAGGTTCATCTGTTGTTGTGTAATCTTCTCCACAAACTTCAGACCAATTATAAAATTTTTCTTCCATAATTACCTCATTAAATCAATTACTATACCATTGATAAAAACAAAACCTTTAATTTTTAACATTTGTTTTAAATAATTAATATTTTCACCACTTAATTCTTTGAACCAATCATATAAATCAATTTGTGTTCTCAAATTAGAGATTTCATCAAATATATAATGCATAATCTCATCAAATACACAACTTAATGTAATAGCATTATTATCATCATAAGCTATAATATTGCCAAGTTTTTGAAAATATAAATCTTTTAGGAGAATTATTAAAAAGATTTAGAAAAATGAAATTAAATTTTGTCGTAAGGGAGTCAAAAGTTGGCAAAAATGGCACTGCTCCACTTGAATTATCTGTAACAATCAATGGTGAAAGAAAAGTTTTCGCTTTAGACATGAGGTGCAACCCATCAAAATGGGACGCAAAAAATCAAAAAGTAAAGGGTTCAAAAGAGATTAACGATTACATCAATGTTATTCGCTCCAAATGCTATGCTCTTTATAATGAAATGGTTAGTCTGAAATTACATATAACTTTAGATAACTTTTTATATGCTCTCAAAAATGGCATAACTAATGACAAGAACACCATAACCATTGAACAAGCATTTAAAGAAACGATACGTGCTAAAAGTTCTCTGTCAAAATGTACTGTTAGCAAATATAATTCAACTCTTGTTTACATAAAAGACTTTATAAAACAAGAATATGGACGTTCTGATATTTTTGTTGAGGAGATAACACCAAATACTTGCCAATTATTCTTTAATTATTTGCTCAGCAAAGTTAGTAATAACACAGCTATTTACCGTTTGAAACATCTTAATTCAGTTATGATATATTGTAGAGATGAAGGCTATATCCAAACCAATCCGTGTAAAGTTAAATTCAGAAAAGATAAATTAGAATATCACCCTCTAACCAAAGAACAGCTTGACAGATTAAAAAACAAGAAAATTGAAAATAAGAGATTAGATGTTGTGAGAGATTTATTTGTTCTCCAATGCCATACAGGACTATCATATTCAGACATGGCTACTCTTACCATAAATGATATAAAAGGTGATGTAATTATCAAAAACAGATTAAAAACCAAAATCCAATCTGTTATACCTATTTTAGATACAGCAAAAGAGATTCTTGAAAAATACGATTATCATCTGCCCGTTCTGTCAAATCAGAAATACAACAGCTATCTCAAAGAACTTGGGGATATATGCGATATTGAACAGGAATTACATACACACCTCGCAAGGCATACGATGGCAACCATCTGCATAAATAATGGAATTGATGTTAATGTGATTGCTAAAATACTTGGGCATAGTTCATCACGAACTACACTAGATATTTATGCACATCTGTTAGATGACACAGTCTCTAAAGAAAAGGATAAATTGAACGATATTTTCAAATAAGTGAGTCAATCAAAAACAATTTGGTTCATTTTTAGAAATATTAAGATTATCTCACTTATAGTTAATATGAGTGAGATTTTCTTTTTACCTTTGAAGCAAAAATATAACGATATGGCATTATTTCACATAGCACAAATAAAATCTCACTTGCAGATATTAAAAGATTGTTATGGTTTTCACATATTTGAAATTGCAAATGAACTATTAGAAATTATTAGTCCTCACATAAATGAAAGAAAATTTGACAAAAACGCATGGGAGCAATGCATAAACAGAAAAGGACGATTTTCTCATTTAGAATATGCTCTATACGTTGATGAGAATGTAGAAATACGCACGACTGATAATTTTGAAGAACAAGCTAAGTCAATCAAAAATTTATGCGACCAATATATCAAAGATGAAAATAAACGAGAGGAAGCTAAATTCATCTTAGTTTTCATGTCCTCCATTTTCAATCGCAACTTAAACAACTTATGCCTTGATGAGACAATTAACCGTTACATAGCTATAAAAAATGAGATTCATCCTGACCTGTTAAAATTATTCATTGCATTAAACAAACCGCAACACGAACACGACACCCCTATAAAAATTCACTATAAAACAGACTCTCCACACACAATCCGCAATCACGATGGGTGGCTTTCTGATATGCTAAACGGATTTGTTAAGTCAATTCTTGGAGACATCACCGTGGAAAAGGCAGAAAAAAGACTTTTGAAAAAATATTCATATGATAGAGGTAGAAAAAGCAGTGACCCCTACCTCAACTATATCATCAACGGCACATACAATTACATCACTCATTTTTTGGAATCGGACAATAACAAAGTCACTGTTGAGCAGTGTAAGTTCTTGCAAGATTACCTTACCATAATAGAGCGGGTGAAGAACGGTGACGTTTTATCCAACCTCAACACTCTTCAATCAACTGTTAAAAGTTTTGTAAGTAGCGAACTCACCCCTGTAGCTAAACACATAAAGGAAACTGACATAACATAGACATAATACGTTCTTGTGTCACATAAATATGCCACAAAGGATATGACGTTTTTTTTAGTCATTTCTTTTGGGGCATATTTTTTTATGTCCATTTACATCGTTTTTACTGTTACTCATCAGCTTATCAAACAAAGGAAATGACATAAAATTTCCTTAATTCACTTGGTCTGTTTTTCGCCATTTAATTAGCGTCAAACGCTCAGAAGAAGCGAATGACCCCGATGGGTCTCACGGGAATGGTTAGAGCCCAACTTAAAAAAAGGAGATGACAGATGAGTTATCAAAAAGAGCTGGCGAGCCAAAACGCAAACGAGGTAATTAAAGCAGCAACAGCTGCAAATGTTGAACACACTAACACTAATAAAATGGAAGAAACAAAAAAAATTAACGAACAGCCAATGGCTGAACAAGAACCACAGTTCAGAACTGTGAAAGCTAAAATCAAAGGCGAAGAAAAAGAGATTATCCTAGCATCTCACAAGTACAGCATGGAGACCTTAAAGACTTCACAGATGAAGCAACTTGAACTCATTGATAAAACAAAGATGCTGGACGTGATTTTTCACGTTGCTGAGCCAGAAATATTTTATCAGACAGGCATTGAATTAAAGGATTATGACAATAATGTAATCCCAGCAGGAACACCAAATGTTTACGTTCCTATTGAAACAGCAGACACATTCTACAGATTTAGAATAGACGATGTTTTAAAAGCTGTCAAAGTTCACAAGTTTAATAATATTCAAGAATTTGCTGAAACGACAGGCATAAGCAACCTTTTCAGCAGAGGTTTGACCTCAAAAGAAAAGATAGGTGTTGCAGCTCTTGCAACAAACGATGAAGTTTGTAATGCAGTCTATGATTTGGCTGTAGCTGCAAATATGCCTGCAAGCACAGCTCAACATTACCTTGACGTGAATGTCAAAGGCTCAACAACATCTATGATGACTACAGGCTACAAACCAAAAGACATGTGTAGCTTAGGCAGAACTCTTGAAGAAGCTTTAAAACTTCACGAAAAAGTTTGTTCGACCTTTGGCGTGAATGAAGCCAAGAAGAGGTACGCAATCCGAGCTATCAATTATCTGAATAAAACAGAGGGGTTCACTCTCGAACAGATTTATAATGCTTTGGACACAATTCCTGCAAACGATGTGACAAAAGCAAAACTTGTCAGATGTGGTGAAAAAGAGAGTTGCATAGTCACAGGACTAATACTATGGTTAAAAAAACTCGAAGAAGAAAAACAGAACTCCCAAGCTGCCTAATCACTACCAGAAGCCCATGCTCAAAATGGGCTTCTTTTCCCCATAACCTTGGTTTGGTAGATTTTTGACATCTGCCTATATAAGAGCAATTTTTTCAGAAATTCTACCAAGCTACGGTTATTGCCAAAATCATTTAATTACTAACATTTATTATTATGAGAATTACAGAAGCATTATTGGAAAAAGGAGAATGGCTACTTGACGCATTGAAGCGCATTGGTCACTCAATGATACCAAGCAACTGCATATTAAATAAGAAACTGACTGGTCTTGGCGCAACTCATAGCGAGATTCACAGCAAGCGTTCTTCCATTATAATTGAACCTAATGTTCCAGTGATACTTGGCAAACTTGATAACAATGATAACTTGGAAGCTGTCTATGCAAAATGTACTCCGTACAACTTGAAAAGATACCTTCAAATGGATATTGAATACAAGAAGATTATCACTACTCCAGAGAGTTTTCATAAGATAAGAAAAGCGGCTGTAGAACTGAACATTGACATTTTCAAGACATTCTTTTGTCTGTTTGATGAGTGTGAAAAAATCACACAGGATATAGATTATCGCAGAAAGATAAGCCAGCCAATATATGACTTTTTCAAGTTTGAACAGAAAGCCTTTGTCTCTGCCACACCTTTGCCTATGTCACATCCAGAATTTGTAAAGCAAGACTTTCAGACAATAAATATCAATCCCAACTTTAACTATAAAAAGGATTTGACGCTGATAGTAACCAACAGCTATTACAAACGCTTACGCATAGTGTTGGATAATCTGAGAGACAGCAAACACATCTGCATTTTCTTCAATGTAACAGATGGAATCACTGATTTAATTAACAATTTAGGCATTGATGATTACAAGATTTTCTGTTCAGAAGACAGTGTAAACAAGTTAAACAAACGAGGAATCTTTCAAGCATACTCCAATATTGACTATCCATTAGTTAAATACAACTTCTTCACTTGTCGCTTTTATTCTGCTCTGGATATTCACCTTGGCAGATACAAACCAGATATTGTTATGCTTACAGATTTGCGTACTGCCAACTGGACTATAATTGACCCTTTTACAGAAGCCATACAGATACAAGGCAGATTCCGCAAAAAAGGCAACGATGATATTACCTATAATTCACTTACACATATATCTACAGTAAATCCAGACATCAGCACATATAGCGAAAATGAAGTCAACGATAGAGTTAGCCAATTTATTGTAAATTATTATATGCTTAAAGAAGCTCACGACAATGAGACTGATGAGATAAGAAAGAAAGCTATCCTTGAAGATATAAATAAACTGAAATATCAAGATTTAATAGATGAACGTGGCAAAGTAAATCCGTTTTCTGTAGATAATCTGCGTAATGAAGCAAGAGTACATGGCTATTACAAATCAGCGGAAGCGTTATACCAAGCATATCTTGATACAGGCTTTTTTAATGTTACATTTCATAATGTCCTTGAATGTGTTGGCGAGGATGATTTGGAAAGGCTTAGCAACACCAAATCACAGATTGACCAGCGCAAACAAATACTCAGTCTCATTATCAAAATTGAACAATATTTTGAAAGCGGGAAAATATCCTATGAAGAAAAGGTACAGCACCTTAACTATTTCAGATTACAGGTTGAGGGCAAATATATTTTGGAAGCCTATGAGAAGATAGGTAAGGACGCTATCATTACAGCAGAATACAAAAAGTCTTTAATTGACAGAAAGGTTAAAGAGTTTGACACTGTACAAGCTAATAAGCTACGATTCTCTAAAAATGTTTTAAAAGACATTTTTGATGAATTTCAGACAGGAGTTTACATGCCTAAAAAGGAGATTCAACAGCAATTACAAATAATCTTTCAAGAGAATGGCATAAAATACAAGACATCACAGAACACCATTCGTGATTACTATGACGTGACAGAGTGCAACTCTATGGAATCACCATCATTCAGACTTAATGTGTTTAAGTTTCCAATGGTAGATTTTTGAAGCGTGACCATATAGGAGAAAAAAATTGAAAAATAATACCGTACAAAATTGTAAATAAAAGTTGGAAGATGCTCTAATACTGAGCAGAATCCAACTTTTTTATTGAAGTTGTTTTCTATTGAGTTCATGCCAATGTCCTCTATAAAAGCCTATATCAAAGCCACACGCCAAATCCGTTATAATTTCAGAATATTTAGCACCAACTGATTTTTTTACATCATTACCTATCACTTTTAAAAAGTACACCTTTAATAAATATAACAACTTTACTTTTAGCTAAAAAATCCCCCTCCATATATTATAGAGTGTTGCTCAATCTGGTGCATATATCATTTTCCCCTCCCTGTAAGAAACTAGTAAAAAGCATTCTTTCAGAAAGTAGCAAGTTATAAACTCAGAATGTAATTCAGTAAATATAAATCTATCTCTTTTTTAAGAGCAAGTACCTTACGCAAGTAAGTACATTAGTCAGTACTATTAACTGTCATTCATTAGGTGTACATAAAGCAGTACTCAATTTTTATTAACTTTTAAATAATTATCATCATGAACGAATTAGTTTTAAATCCAACAAGCGTGAACTTTCTTGAAGCTAACACAAATGCAATCACTATTGAAGAACTTACAGAGCAATGTGTTGTGCCTACATGGGCTAACCAAGAACTGACAATCTCTCATCAAGATTTCATCAGCACAGTGCATGACGCTGCTTGCAATGTCTTTGCAGGAGAGACTATCAACAATCCAGAAATCCGTGTCTCTCACATTGTACGGGGTCGCATTCCATCAGCATTAAATAAACGGTCAAGCGAACTCCTTGAATCAGAGAAAACACAGTTTTATCAAAGATTGGCTTTTGCTTTCACTATTCCAAGTTTGCATGAGTGCATAAACGGACAGCGTTTGGAATTGTGCGTTGGTGGTGTGCGTAATTATTCAGACTTGAACCTTTACCGTGCCAATCGTGGAATGGAGAAATTCACTGTTTTCATTGGCTGGAGAGTCAATGTTTGCAGTAACCAAGTTCTTACAGGAGAGGGAGTGAAATTATCATTTGAAGTTATGTCACTGCATGACTTATATAAGGCAGTTTTAGATTTGTTCTACAACTTTAACCTTGATAATGACATTCAACTGTTACAGTCTCTTACTCAAATGAGATTGTCAGAAACTCAGTTTGCACAGATAGTTGGCAGAATGAGACTCTATCAAGCATTGCCAAGTCATCTACAGCGTGAATTGCCAAAGTTGC
>CALBXN010000208.1 GCA_937890485.1 uncultured Treponema sp. | reverse complement strand
CGTTGGCTGAAAATTATTCATTTACAAAATTTCATCTTGCTTTATTTTGTGCAAACCTACCTTGAAAAATATCTACTTTTATGGCATAATGTAGAATAATAAACTAGGCATTTTATAATGCACAAATAAGAGGCGATGTTTTGTACAAGAATGTAGATCCAAAAGTAAATTTTTCTAAGCAAGAAGAAAAAATTCTTGAATTTTGGCAAAAAAATGAAATTTTCAAAAAATCAATTTCACAGCGTGAAGGTTGTGATGAATATGTGTTTTATGATGGTCCTCCTTTTGCAACAGGACTTCCACACTTTGGTCATTTTATTCCTAGTACAATTAAAGATATAATTCCACGCTACCAAACAATGAAAGGCAAGAAAGTTGAACGCCGTTTTGGTTGGGATTGTCATGGTTTGCCAGTAGAAAATCTAATTGAAAAAGAATTAGGCTTAAATTCTAAAACTGATATTGAAAACTACGGAGTTGCAAAATTTAACGAAGCTTGTCGTGATAGCGTTTTAAGATATGTTAACGAATGGAAGCAAACAATAACACGTCTTGGTAGATGGGTTGATTTTGACAATGACTATAAAACAATGAATCCTGAGTACATGGAATCAATTTGGTGGGTTATGAAAAGTCTTTGGGAAAAAGGACTTTTATACGAAGGTCATTATATTCTTCCTTATTGTCCACGATGTGCAACTGTTCTTTCTAATCATGAATTAGCAACAGGTGGATACAAAGATGTTCATGACCCAGCAATTACAATTCGATTTAAGGTTGTAAAAGCTGGTGCAAATATGGATGATAAAGAAATCACCAACGGAAAAACTTATTTCCTTGCTTGGACAACAACTCCTTGGACACTTCCTTCTAACTTAGGTTTAACAGCTGGTCCAGATATCGATTATGTAAAAGTAAAAGATGGTGATGAATATTATATTCTTGCAGAAGCAAGACTTGGTGCATATTATAAAAATCCTGAAGATTATGAAATCATCTGGAAAAAGAAAGGTAGCGAATTATTAGGTTGTAAATATGAGCCACTTTTCCCTTATTTTGCATCTCTAGAAACAAATGAAGATGGAACTGATGGTGCATTCCGAGTTTTCAATGCTGATTTCGTTTCTACAGAAGACGGAACTGGTATAGTTCATACAGCTCCTGGATTTGGTGAAGATGATAACAAAGTTTTCAAGGGTAGTGGAGTTCCTACAGTTTGTCCAGTTGATAACGAATGTAAATTTACTTCAGAAGTTCCAGATTACAAAGGTAGATTTGTAAAAGATTGTGATAAAGACATCATGGAACGATTAAAACAAGAAGGAAAACTTGTAAAACGCGACCAAATTTTACACGCATATCCTCACTGTTGGAGATGTTCTAGTCCACTTATTTATCGTGGTGTAGGAAGTTGGTTTGTAAAAGTTGAATCAATGAGAGATAAACTTTTAAAAGCAAACTCTCAAATTACATGGCAACCTGCTCATATCAAAGAAGGTCGTTTTGGAAAGTGGCTTGCAAACGCTCGTGACTGGGCAATTAGCCGAAATCGCTATTGGGGAAATCCTCTTCCAATTTGGAAATGTCCTGATTGTGGAAAAACAATTTGTGTGGGAAGTCGTCGAGAATTAAAAGATTTATCAGGAACTTATCCAGAAGATTTACATAAACATTTTGTTGATAAAATCACAATTCCTTGTAAATGTGGCGGTACAATGAGCCGTATTTCTGAGGTTTTGGATTGTTGGTTTGAATCAGGTTCTATGCCTTATGCTCAAAATCATTATCCATTCGAAAATAAAGAATATTTTGAAAAACACTTTCCAGCTAACTTTATTTCTGAAGGATTAGATCAAACTCGAGGATGGTTTTACACATTAACAGTTCTTGCTGCAGCACTTTTTGATAGACCTGCTTTCCAAAACTGTATTGTTAATGGTTTGGTTTTAGCATCAGACGGAAAGAAAATGTCTAAGAGTTTACGAAACTTTACAGACCCAAATGAAGTTATTGATAAATTTGGTTCTGATGCTCTTCGTCTATTCTTAGTTCATTCTACAGTTGTAAAAGCTGATGACTTAAAATATAGTGATGACGGTGTGCGTGATGTATTAAAAGGAATCTTAATTCCTTTATGGAATAGTTATAGTTTCTTTGTTACTTACGCAAATATTGATAATGTAAAAGCAACAGGAAAAACTTTTGAAAATTCATTACCATCAAACCCGCTTGATAGATGGCTTTTATCTATTACTCAAAAATTGATAAAAGATGTTACAGAAGCTCTTGATGATTATGACTTGTCAAAAGCAATCGATCCAATTGTTGCCTACATTGATCAAGTTAATAACTGGTATATTCGTAGAAGTCGTCGTCGTTTCTGGAAGTCTGAAAATGATTCAGATAAAAATGAAGCTTATGAATCACTTTATATTGCATTAAAAACTTTTGCACAAGTTGCAGCTCCTGTAATTCCGTTTATTACTGAAAGCATTTATACAAATATTAAAAATTCTGATGATCCAGAATCTGTACATTTGTGTGATTACCCAGTTTATAACGAAAGATTCCGTGATGAACAGCTTGAGTTTAAAATGGATACAGTGCAAAAAGCTGTTTCAATGGGACGTTCTTTAAGATATCAATACAACTTAAAAATTCGTCAACCATTAAAGAGTGTTGAATTAGTTACAAGAAATCCTGAAGAAAAAACAGTTCTCTTAGAAATGGAAGATTCTATCCGTGAAGAACTAAATGTTAAGAAAGTTGTTTTCCATGAAAGAGAAGATGAACTTGTTGAATATCAAGCAAAGGCTAACTTCAGAACTTTAGGAAAAGAACTTGGACCTTTAATGAAAGCTGCTTCTGTAAAAATTGCATCTCTTGAACAAGAAGCAATTCAGTCAATTTTAGATGGTTCAATTTTAAGTATTGATGTTGAAGGAAAAACAGTTGAACTTACTCTTGAAAAAATCATTGTTGAACGTTTAGAAAAAGCAAATCTAAAAGTTGTAAACGATGGAACTTTAACTGTTGCTTTAGATTCTGAAATTACAGAAGAATTAAAACTTGAAGGATATGTTAGAGATTTAGTTCGTGGTATTCAAAATTTACGCAAAGAAAGTGGTCTTGAAGTTACTGATAGAATTACATTAACACTTTCTGGCGATAGTGAATTAAACAAAGCTTATTCAAATTTTGCTGATTATATTTCAAATGAAACATTGGCAGATAAAATTGATTGGATTGAAAAACCAAGTTCCGATTTTACATCAATTGAAGCTGATGATAAAACTTGGAGTGCAAAACTTGAAAAAGTTTAACTTTAATTTTTTACAGTTTCTGATATTTGTAGTTTGCTTTGTCTTTATGTTTACAAGTTGTTCAACTTTAGACAAAGTAACTACTGTTGATTTTTTTTCATGTTTTGAAACTGATTCATATTTGTATGGAACTGTAGATGTTAAAGATAAGTTTGAATTTGTAAAA
>CALBXN010000207.1 GCA_937890485.1 uncultured Treponema sp. | reverse complement strand
CAAAAAACTCATCAATTTCAAACATTATAATTCTGAAACAAATAAATTTTTGCAAAATGCTGGTTTTTCTTTATTTTTATGGACAACACCAGCTACAGTTCTTAAATCTTTTGTATCACAATTCTACACAGAACAAATCCAAGCATTTTTAAACGATATCGTTGTAGAAGGTTTTTTTACAAATCCATCATTTAAATCAGAATTTGCTTCAAAAGTATTTTATTGCACAGAAACATTAACAAGAATTCAAGAATTTGAACAACGCTTTGAAAAAGAAGGAACTTTTGACATTGCAAATATTAGAAGTATGGCCATAGAAAGTCATAAGAATGCCGATTTAGGTAGAAAACTTTCAAAACAAATAGATTCAATAAATGCAGTTGCACAACACTTATTACGAACAGAAGTAAAAGCTATAAAAGATTTATACGGAATAATTGAAATTCTACTTTCTGAAACTCATAAATCCAAAACAGAAAATATAACTAACATAAAAATGTTATTTTCTTCTGTAAGAAATAGAGATAGTGTAGAAATTTTAGAAAAAGAATACAATCTTTGGAAATTTTTTCTTGAAATAATGAAAAATTATGTTATAATTAACAGTACTGATAAGCATGAATAAAATGAAATATGAAGGAAAAAATAATAAAACTATCTCTGAAGCTCAAATAGAAGAATATGAAAAAAGACTTTATGACTATGGTCAATTGATTGAAATATCAAAAAGTCTTTGTTCTGTATTAGAATTTTCTACTTTGATTGAATCAATTCTCTATACATGTATGTGTCAAATGCGTGTATTAGGAGCAGGGATGTTTGTTCTTAAAAGTTTTGACGCAGATTGTTTTTCCCTCGAAAACAACTATAGTGGCTTTGATCCTGATTCAGAGATTGAATATAATATTCCAATATCACATCCAATGATTTCGTATTTGTGCGAAACAAATCAAGCATATACTATTGATGAATTGGAAAGTAATTTAGATAAAAATTCAGTTCTAAAGCAAATATCCTCATTAAATCCATCTCTTGTTGTTCCGTTGAAGTTAAAAAATCACCTTAATGGAGTTCTTTTATTAGGTGATAGAATTATGCTTGATGATGAGAACTGTTACTATACAGAATATGAACGTGATCAGATAATCAAGATTGCATCATTGGCATCTATCGCTATCAATAATGCGTCTCTAATCGAACAGACAACAACGGATATGATGACTCACTTAAAATTGAAGCATTATTTCTTCACTGTTCTTTCTGAAAAATTGGATTTTTGTGCTCTTAACAAAATGCCAATATCTGTTTTAATGTTAGATATAGACTTCTTCAAAAAGTTTAATGATACTTACGGACATGCTTGTGGAGACTTTGTTCTCCAAAGAGTTTCTCGTACAATTTTTGAAAGTATCAGAGGACAAGATTTAGCAGGACGCTACGGTGGAGAAGAGTTTGTTGTTATGCTTTACAATACAGATGCAGATGCTGCTATGTTAGTAGCAGAACGCATTAGAAAAAATATTGCTGAACAAGAACTTGTTTATGAAAATAACAAAATGGGATTAACAATATCTATCGGTGTTTCTGTTTTTGATGGTAGCAATTCAATTAGTGCAAAAGAATTAGTTGAACTAGCAGACCGAGCCTTATATCAATCAAAAGAAAATGGTAGAAACAGAGTTACCTTGGCAGACGAAAACACTCCACCTCCTACAAAGAAATAAATGAAGTTACTCAACAAGATAAGAAAGCCTTTTTCATACACATATATAAACGTTGCTCTAATTTTAATAGGAATAAATGTCTTATTTTTTGTGATTTCACAAAAGTTTACAAATTTATACACTTATTGCTCCCTAAATGTTTACAATGTAATAAAAGGTAAAATGTACTGGCAATTCTTTACATATATGTTTGTACATTCAAATTTAAGCCATTTATTTTCAAATATGCTAGGACTTTTGTTTTTTGGAATCACATTAGAACGCACCATTGGTTCAAAAGAATTTTTATTATTTTATTTTGTAACTGGAACACTCTGTGGTGTTTTTTCTTTTATACTAAACTGGATATTAGGTGCCTATGGAGTTTTTTTAATGGGAGCTTCTGGAGTAATTTATGCAATCTTGTTGCTTTTTGCAGTAAGTTTTCCTCGTTCCACAATTTATATTTGGGGAATTATTCCATTACCAGCACCGATATTAGTAATTGTATACACAATATTTGAACTTGTAAGCCAATTTTCTGCTAATTCAAATATTGCACACTATGCACACTTAGCAGGATTTTTGTTTGCATACTTATACTGCTTAGTTAGAATGGGAGTAAACCCTTGGAAAGTATGGAAAAACACCTACCACAGATAAGATTCTTTCTCTTTGCAATTTTATTATTTATAGTACCAAATTTATTTGCACAAAATTCAACTTCTCAGCCACAAATGAGTAGTTATACCCAAACTGGAAAAATCAGAATACAAATGTGGTCTTTATTAGAACAAGACCCAATCCTTCTACAAGAGAAAAAAGAAAGCCAACAAAATTCAATAAATAATGATTTTTTCTATGCTTATTCCGTTGAAGAAATAAAAAATCTAGCGCCTTTTGTTTTTGAAGGAATTATTTACGGCTGGAATTTCAGTTATACACCTTACGATAAAACCCGTAATGTAAACGAATACTTTGACTTTTTTGTAAACGGACCAAACATCAGTAAAAATGACA
This sequence comes from uncultured Treponema sp., assembly GCA_937890485.1. Taxonomy (GTDB): domain Bacteria; phylum Spirochaetota; class Spirochaetia; order Treponematales; family Treponemataceae; genus RGIG9060. Next base: position 8,940 of record CALBXN010000207.1, on the reverse strand, counting down.
AAAATATTTCTTATAATGACCCATATTTTCAAGATAACAAACTTTATTGCTGGGTAGAATATCATCTTTCAAAAGAAATGGTAAATAAACTAAATCATTCAAAATCCATAGTTTTTAAGAAAATCAGTGGCAAAGGAAAAGGTAGAGTTTCGGAAGGAGAAGAAGGAATAAAAAAAGCCTTTGCAGAAGCCTTAAAAAATGCAGTAAGAAATCACGGCAGAGATATTTCTAAAAATAAACCAAAAGAAATCCTTGGAACTGTAAAAATCACTGGAAATCCTAGAGTTTATATTGATAGTGGATTTTATGTTGTAGACCTTGATTTTTTTGTACAAGTTGATAGAATAATTCAATATAGATATTTTTAAGGGAGGCTAATTTTAATGAAGAAAAATATTCTTTTTATTCTTGTTATATTTTTATCATTAGCTGTTTTTGCGGAATTGCCAACAGCTCAAATAATTCAAGAAAAAGGAAAAATTGACACCTTAACAATCGAATATTACAAAGATTTTAACGAAGCAAGATTTATCTATACAATACCAGCAAGTTTATTTGATAAAGGTGATACAATCGAAAAAATTAACCAAAGAGCATCTCTTTTTACAAGAGAAAATGGATACTATTTTTATAATAGAATTCAAAATGATGTTGTTCGCTACGACAATGTGAAAAATGTAGCAACTTACACAGCAACAATAAATTTTAAATAATTTATGACACAAGAACAATGGAAAGCATTTTGTGCTTTCAAAAAAGAATTTCAGGATATTTATAATTTTTGGAAAAATAAATATTCTGAAATTCTAAAACCATTACAAAAACAAATTGCAAATCAAGACAAAGTTCCAGAATATCCAATAGAAAACCCAATTGTATATAACACAGCTTTAGATGAAGTTTCACAATCAGACGAAATTAAACTCATTCTTATTGGCGATAATCCTGGCAAAAACGAGCAATTAGAAATAAATAAAAAATATCTTGTAGGTCTTTCAGGCAAAATTGCAGATAACTTTTTCAAAAAAAATACTGAACTTCAAACTGACTTTAGAAAAAATGTAATCATCTTAAACAAAACTCCAATTCATACTGCAAAGACAAAAGAACTTCTTTTTTTGGCAAATCAAAATAAAGAAATTGCAGAACTTATAAAAACAAGTCAAATTTGGATGGCAAAAAAAACAGTAGAACTTCAAATTGCACTTAACTGTAAATTGTGGCTTGTAGGATACGCAGAAGTAAAAGAAAAAGGAATTTTTCAGGAATACAAAAAAACACTTTTTGAAGAATATCAAAAAAATGAAGATGGAAAAAACGCTTACAAAAACTTTTTTGTATATCAACATTTTTCAATGAATAGATTTTTAATAGATTTAAATGAATTTTCTTCATCAAAAGAAACTACAAATAAAAGTCTAGAAACGAGATTAAACGAATTAGGTACAATTCATAAAAAACAAATTTTTGGTTTATAAAAATTTAGTAAATCGTTTTTCCTAAAAGCCGAGCAAGAAGTTCTACAGCCATCAATGCAGTTTGATTTCTCACATCCAAAACAGGATTTACTTCTACAATTTCTACAGATTTTACCAACTTTGTACTTGCCATTTCTTCCATTAAAAGAAGTGCTTCTCGATAATTTAATCCACCAGGAAGAGGAATTCCAACCCCAGGAGCAAACATTGGGTCAATAACATCCATATCAAAACTTACATGAACTACATCAGCGTGAGTTTTAAAAAATAACACAATCTGATTTAATATTTTTGCAAAACCTTTTCGGTCAATATCACTCATTGTAAAAGCAGTAACACCAGCTTCTTTCATAAGACGTTTTTCGCCTACATCTATATCACGCAAACCTACATAGCAAACATTATGGGGGTCAATTTTTCTGCCCTCAAAATAAAGATTTGTTAAATCGGGTATTCCGTAACCACAAGAAGCCGACATACACATTCCATGGATGTTACCAGAAGGAGAAGTTGTGCAATCATTAAAATCTCCATGGGCATCCACATAAAGAACACCAATTCTTTTATTTGTATCTTTGTATGCACTAGAAAGCCCTGCTAAAGTTCCCAAAGCGATAGAATGGTCACCCCCAAGGACGATAGGAAAATCTCCATTTTTTACAAGGGATTCCACTTTTTCTGCCAAGAGATTACAAGATTTTACAATTGGTTTCAAATAACGAGCCTTTGAATCCCCAATTTCTTCTTGCTCTTGCCTAGAAATTTCTATTGGCGAAGAAAACTCCACTTTTTCATAATTTAAATCTTGCAAAGTTTCTTTTAATCCTGCTAAACGAATTGCAGAAGGTCCCATATCTGAACCATGACGATTTCCACCAAAATCAAGAGGCATTTCTAAAACGTGAATATTCATAGACTCCATTATATTATGAAATTTGTAGGTTTACAAGAATAGATTTTCTGTAAGATTTTGTCATCTTTATGTGTTCGTATAAAAAGATATATAAATATTTGTTATTTATTCATCTACATATTTGCCTTTAAACGGTAAAAAAAGTATATTTAGTGTGAAGAATATTGATTTTTGTTGAAAATTATGCGTTTTTGTAACAAAAATTTAACATATTTGTTTTATATTTCATAATACAAATTTATTCTCATCGCAAACTATTTTTCGGAGTAATTATGAATGTCAAAAAATATTGTTTAAACATCTTTTTTTTAGCAGTTTTTGTTTTTTCTACACAGAGTTTTGCACAAGAAAATTCATCAGCAACATCAGAAAAAATGATTTTAACTGTGGAAGAAGCAGTAAACTACGCAAAAGAAAATAGTAGAACATTAAAAGCTGCTAACATTGATTTACAAATGAAGAAAAGAGCAAAAAACTTTTCTTGGAATGTTTTAGTTCCATCTGTTCAGGCAACAGGAACAATGTCCCGTTCTAACGAATATTCAAATTCTATGGATAGTATTATTTCAATGATAAATCCTATGTATAAACCAACCGAACCAGAACCAAGCGATTACTGGAAGGCTGTTGGAGGAATAAACGCTTCGTTAAATTTAAGCGTTGCTCTTATCGACGGAATTAGAGCAAGTTTTACAAACTACGAAGCTGGTCTTATTTCTTGGGAGCAAACTTACAAAGAAACAGAATTGAACATAAGAAAAATGTTTTATGCACTTCTTCTTCAGCAAGAAAGTTTGAATCTACAAAAAACAACCTTAGCAAATGCAAAAAATCGATTTGACCAAGCAAAAATAAATTTTAGAAACGGATTAATTCCAGAAATTAGTCTTTTACAAACTGAAGTTACATACGAAAATCAAAAGCCAATGATTGTAAAGCAAGAACAAGCATTAAAAGAACAACTTGATACATTTGCATTTTTATTAGGAATTCCACAAGGAACAGAAATTGAACTAAGTGGTGAAATCACTCCTGAATTTGTAGATTTAAATCCAGAAGAACTTTATCAAAAGTATATGGAAAATAACTTAGAAATTTCACTTTTCAAAAAAAATCTTGAATTGATGAAAATTCAACAATCTGCTCAAAATCTTCAAATTTATACACCTGCAATTAGTTTAAGTTATGGATGGCAACCTGTTCTTTCTGATATTACAGCAGACTGGGGAGATAAAGATAATTGGTTTGATGGAGGAAGTTTTTCTGCAACACTTGTATGGAATATCACAAATATGCTTCCTTTTTCTTCTGCAAGTTTAAAAGCGAGAGATTTGAAAGACAATATCGCTCAGATGAATTTAAATCTTATCAGTCTTGAAGAAAATGCAAAAATGAAAATCAATAATTTAGTTAATGTACTAAATCAAAGTAAGGCAGCAATTGAATCTAGTAATAGAAATATTAGCCTTGCCCAAAAATCTTATGATATGACATCTATTGCATACCGAAATGGAACAACAGAACTTCTTGATGTTAGAGAAGCAGAAACACAACTTAATCAAGCAAAACTAGCTTTAGCAAGTGAAAAATTTAATTATCTTTCTGGATTGCTAGACTTAGAATTTGCAATAAATACAAAACTTACAAAATAAAAGGATTTTATCATGAAAAAAACTCTTTCAATTATTCTTTCAGTTTTACTAATTTTGTTTTTTGTGGGATGTACTAAACCTGCACAAAACCCACAAGCTCCACAGGAAGTTTTTAATCCACAAGGAAGCACACAACAAACAGTTTTTGCTGTAAATGCCTTTTTATCTTACAAGGGTGACTTAAACGGGTACCTTGAATTTGGTGGCGATGTAAGTGCAGTTTCTAGTGTAGATGTTTTACCAGATACAAGTGGTAAAATCTCTAGAATTTATGTTTCTGTAGGTGATGTTGTAAAAAAAGATCAAATTTTAGCAGAAGTAGACGCATCCCGCCCAGGAATGACATATAGTGCAAGTCCAGTAAAAGCACCTGTTTCAGGAACAATTACTTCTTTTGCTTCTTCTGTAGGAAATATGGTTGCTCCTTCTATGACAATCGGAAGAATCAGTAGTACAGACAAACTCGAAATTAAAACTAGCGTTCCAGAAAGATTTATTTCTAAAATAAAACTTAATCAAAAAGCAATTTTAACTTTTGACGCATATCCTGGCGAAACTTTTACTGCAAAAGTAACAAAAATTTCTCCAGTTTTAGATACTTCTACAAGAACAATGTCAGTTACTTTAATTCTTGATCCACCAGACTCCAAAATTAAAATTGGTATGTACGCAAGAATTAAACTTATTACAGATCATAAATCAAATGCAATTATCATCCCTACAACAGCCTTAGTAACTCGTTCACAAGAACAATGTGTTTTTGTCGTAAATCCTGACGATACAGTTACTTTAAAAAAAGTTACAGTTGGTATCAAAGTTGATGATATGGTAGAAATTTTAAGTGGTCTTGAAGGTAACGAAAAAGTTGTTACAAAAGGACAAACTTTGTTAAACAACGGAACAAAAGTAAATATTGTTTCTCTAACTGAAGAAAAAATTGAGGAAAAATAAAATATGTCACTTTCAAGTAAAGCAGTTGCAAAACCTACTACAATATTAATTATTTTTATTGTTTTAACAGCTTTAGGACTTTATTCAACATCAAAATTACCAATCGATTTGTATCCAGATTTGGAAATTCCTTATATCATTGTTTCAACAAGTTATCCAAACGCAGGTCCTGAAGAAGTAGAAAATTCAATTACAAGAACTTTGGAAAGTTCTCTATCTGGAATCACAGGATTAAAAACTCTGCGCTCTACATCATCTTCTGGTTCATCTATGGTAATGCTAGAATTGAATTATGGAACAAACTTAGATGCTGCCACAAACGAAATTAGAGATAGATTAGATTTAGTAAAAGATTACCTTCCAGAAGATTCTACAACTCCTACAATTATTAAGATGGATCCTTCTATGCTTCCTATTATGTCATTAACTTTAACAGGAAATAGAACACCTGAAGAATTAAGACAATATGCAGAAGATGTAGTTCAACCTCGACTTGAACAAATTGATGGAATTGCATCTGCAAATATTAGTGGTGGACGGGAAAAAGCAATTATTATTGATATTCCACGAGATAGACTTGAAGCCTACTCTTTATCTATCACTCAAATTGCACAAATGCTAGGAGCACAAAACTTACAAGCTTCTGGTGGTCAAATTACTCAAGGGGATACAAATTACACAATTAGTACTTCAGGAAAATATTCATCCCTTGATGATATTCGAAACACTGTAATATCTTACAAAGCAACAGCAACAGACGGAATGAGCATTCCAGAATTAAAAACTATCAGATTACGAGATATTGCAAATGTTTATGAAGGATATAAACCAGAAACTTCACTTGCATATAAAGACGGAATTCCTTGTGTAATTTTAAGTTTGCAAAAACAAAGTGGAAAAAACTCCGTTCAATCTGCCGAAAAAGTACGAGAAGTTTTACCAGAAATTCTAAAAGATTTACCTGAAGATGTTCAATTAATTGAAACAATGAACACAACAGACATCATAGAAAATTCTATTGGACAAGTTGCAAGTTCAGCTGTTCAAGGAGCCACTTTAGCAATCGTTGTTTTGTTCATCTTTTTGAGAAGTATAAAAAGTACATTGATTATTGGATTAACAATTCCTATTTCTTTGATAATTACTTTAGGAATTATGTACTTTACAGGAAATACACTTAACTTGATGACACTTGCAGGACTTGCACTTGGTGTCGGTATGCTTGTGGATAACTCTATCGTTATTTTGGAAAATATCTACAGTTATCGTGAACGAGGTGCAAAACCATCAGTTGCAGCAGTTTTAGGTTCACAAGAAATGATAAGTGCAATTACATCAAGTACATTAACAACAATTTGTGTTTTCTTACCATTAGTTATGTTCTCAGGAAATCTTGGAATGGTAGGACAAATCTTTTCTGGATTAACATTCACTATTGTTTTTTCATTGGTTTGTTCTTTAGCAGTTGCAATCATTCTTGTTCCTGTTTTAGCATCAAAATATCTAAAAATCAATAATGTTGCCGGAAGACGCAAAGAAGGCAAACTTGCAATGATTGATAATGCAATGGCAAGATTTTTTAATGCAATGGATAAGGGATATGCAAAATTAGTAAAATGGGTATTGCATCATAAAGCACTTTTTTTAATTTGTATTCTTGTGTTACTAATTCTTTCTTTTATGTTAATCCCAAAAATTGGATTTGTATTTATGCCAGGAGAAGCATCAAACAATGTTTCAGTTCAAGTTGAAATGCCAAAAGGAACAAAACTGGAAGTAACAGATGAAGTTCTAAGACAAATGGAAACCATCGCCTTACAAGAAATTAAAGGAATACAAACAACAACTATTTCTACAGGAAGTTCTGGACTGTTTGGAGGTTCTGGTACAAACTCAGGAACCTTAACTATTAAATTGTTTCCTTTTTCAGAACGCCTTGAAGGCTACGATAGTGATGTTACAGCAAAAGAAAAACTTAGAAAATATTTTTCACAGTTTCCGGGAGCAAATTTTTCATTTGGAAACAGTGGAATGTTAATGGGAAGTAACAATGTAGATATCATTATTAAAAGTGATGATTTAGCACTTGCAAAATCTACATCTGAAGAAATTATTTCTATCTTAAAAAATAAAGCTTCTGAATACGTAACAGAACCAACAAGTGATATGGAAGATGGACTTCCTCAAGTTGATATCATTGTAGACAGAGAAAGAATGTACAATCTAGGATTAAACATTTATTCTGTTAGTAATGAAATTAAAGCAAATATCAATGGAGTTACAGCAAGTAGATACCAAGATGGAGGCTCCGAAATTGATATTGTAATTGGGCTTGACGAAGCAGACCGTTCAAAACTTACAGACCTTGAACAAATTTTTGTTACAAATTCTAGCGGACAAAGAATTCCACTTGCAAACTTTGCAACTTACAGAGAATCAACTTCGCCAGTTGCAATCAATCGTGAAAACCAGACACGAATTATTCACGTAACTGCAAACGCTAATCCAAAAATTTCAATTTCAGTTGTACAAGAACAAGTTGAAAAAGTGATTAAAGAGAACCTTCCTCAAGATGAAAATGTTTCAATTTCTTATGCCGGAAGTAACAAAGAATTAATGGACGCTTTAAGTGAATTTGCAGTTATCATTCTTATGGCAGTTGTTTTAGTTTTTGCAGTTATGGCAAGTCAGTTTGAATCTTTCAAAGATCCATTCATCGTTATCTTTACAATTCCACTTTCAGTTATTGGTATTGTTGCAATTTATTTGATAACAGGAATTTCATTTAGTGTAATTACGGCTGTTGGACTTTTGATTTTGGTAGGAATTATCGTAAATAACGGTATCGTTTTAGTTGACTACACAAACCTTTTAAGAAAACGTGGACAAAGTCTTGAAGATGCCTGTGTAAATGCAGCAAAAAATCGTTTACGCCCAATCTTAATGACAACTTTAACAACTGTACTTTCACTTGTTCCGATGGCATTCTTCCCTGGTGAAGGCTCTGAAATGGTTCAGCCTATCGGACAAACAGTTTTTGGTGGACTAACATTTGGAACACTGATGACACTTTTCTTGATGCCAACTCTTTATTATATTTTTAACAGAAGAGGTGAAAAAAAAAGATTAGCAGCCATCGAAAAATACGAAAAACGATAGAGGTTTTATATGAAACGAATGGAAATTATTTTTAGCCAATCAATTGATGATGATTTTATTCAAAAGTGTGCAGAAAAAGATGTAGGCAAATGTTACACAAAAATCCCTGTTGTTTTTGGGAAAGGCTTTTCAGAACCAAAAATGGGAGATTCAATTTGGCCACAATCTAACACGATGTACATAATATTCTGCTCAGAAGATGAAGAACAAATCATTCTTACAATTTTAGAAGACCTACGAAAAGAATACATCGGTGAAGGAGTTGCTTGTTTTGTAAGCGACGCCGAAGTTAGATAAGATTTATTTACGAAAACCAAAAGGCTGTGTTTTTACGAAAGATTTTTGTAAGAACACAGCTTTTTTTATGTGGAAAACTATAGGAAATATGTTATATTATACATAGGAGAATAAAAATATGCTTAGACCAACTGTAATAAAAGCAACTCCATCAAATAATTATATTCTTTTTCTTGAATTTGATAATGGCGAAGAAAAACAATTTGATGTAAAACCATATATAAAAGGTTCATGGTTCGGAAAATTAAGTGATATATCATATTTCAAATCTGTAAAAACAAATGGATTTAATGTAGAGTGGCCAGAAGGTCAAGATATTTGCCCTGATGACTTATATTTTAATTCTTTATAATAATTTCTGAGAATCAATTATAAGTAAAGGCTACATAATTTATTTTATGTAGCCATTTTTGGTGGATTTAGTTAAATTTTTCCGGTAGTTTTACACCAGTTCCTTCAAAAGCAGTTGGATCAATATGTTTTACACTGT
>CALBXN010000206.1 GCA_937890485.1 uncultured Treponema sp. | reverse complement strand
GCATAAAATGTCCAAAAAATTGGGTGCAGTTCATGTTCCAACGCTAAGCCAAGCTCGGTGCCTATCAAACTTTCCTCGCACTTTCTCAAATTCAATTTCCTTTGCAAGTCTGTGAGGAAACTTTCTGATATCCCTGCCTGATGGAATATTTTTCCGAATGATTTTATCTAGTTCCTCAGGATTGAAGTGCTTACTAACTTCACTTTTTGCCCTGATAACAAGAGTTTCCATTCCGCAGCCAATATCCACGCCCACAAGGTTTGGAACAATTTTATCTCCGATGGTCATGGTAGTTCCGATTGTGCAACCAGCTCCTGCGTGAACATCCGGCATAAGCCGAATTTTTTGTCCTGCTACAAATTCTTGGTTGCACAAAGTTTCAATTTGCTCTAAAGATTTTTCATCCACCACATCTGTAAAAACCTTGGCGGAATTGTATTTTCCTTCAACAATTTTCATAATAACCTCGATTTTTACGCTGTTTTTCTGAATTTGCATTTTTCGCAAGTTTCAGAATCTTTGTTCATACAATTTGCCGCGTGGTCTGAACAAGAACATTCAACTTCACTGACATAATAGCAAACTAAATCATCTAAAGAAACATCAAATAGCTTTGCTAATACGATAAGATGATCAATTTTAGGAGCACTTAATCCTCGTTCCCATGCATAAATTGCTTGAGGATATTCAAACCCAAACAAATCCTGCACTTCATGAACTGAGAAATTCTTTAACTTTCTTAAATTTTTAATTTTGTTACCAGTTTGCACTACATCAAAAACTGGTATTTTAATGTGTTTTTTCTTTTCCATAGGTTTATCCCTCGCCTCTTCGATTCAAAAATTCTTGAAACTTTCATTGCAAAAAGTTTCCTTGTCTGCCAAAGTTTTGCATTATTTATCTTTGTATTACTGAGAACAAAATTTTGTTCAAAATATTTATACAAAGACAGTTTTATTTCAGTTACATCTCTTAGTTCTGTAACTACATTCATTAAAAATTTATTTTGATTTTTCAATTCACTTGCTAGTTTTGTTTCAAAATCAAAATCCTCATAGAACATTTTTGTCCTCCACAAATAAGATAAATCAATGCCAACGGCACGTAGAATTTTTGTTCTGGAGTAAACCAAAACACATTGGGACCACTCTTTTAAGTGATATTTCCAATATAATACAAAATATTTAACTTGTCATTAAACTTGTAGTTTAAAAATTTGATTTTTATTCTACAACTTTACAAACATCTATCCATTGAATATAGTTTGAATATTTTTCAAGTTCAGGGATAGTTAATTCAATCGCAGAATTAGAACTTCCACAAGCAGGATAAACGGTTTCAAAGCGTTTTAAAGATTCATCAAGAAAAATTTTAACGCCATCATTTACTGCAAAAGGACAAACTCCTCCAACTGCATGACCTATCAAACTTTCTGCTTCATCAAAACCAAGCATTTTTGCCTTTGCTTTGAAAAATCCTTTGTATTTAGAATTATCAATTTTTGCATCTCCAGCAGTTACAATTAAAACAACATCATCATTTACATGAAACGAAAGAGTTTTTGCAATACGCTGAGGTTCACAATTTAGTGCGAGAGCAGCAAGTTCAACAGTTGCACTAGAAACTTCAAATTCTAAAATACGATTTTCCATTCCGAAGTTTGAAAAATATTTTTTTACTTTATCGATTGCCATATTTTATTTCCTATTCTAAAATGAGTACGCATAACTAAATGCAATTCTTTCAAACCACCATTCTCTACCATTGTAATCTAAATTGAAACTTGTAGCAGATTCTCCCTTGTCAGCAGAAAATCCCCTTCTACTTGAAAATCTTGTTTGAATTGTAAGAGCATGTTTATCATTAAATTTCAATATACAAATTGGATTTATATTTACACGCATAAATTCTGGATTCCAATTGGCATACTCAACATCAAAACTTGATGAATCATAATATCCACTTAATTCAAACTGAAGTCCAACAGTTTGCAAAACTAAAGGCATTTGATAGCCTAAAATTATTTGTGAATAATAATTCCAGCCATTTGCTTTTTCACCACTTGCTTGCCAAATCCAAGGAGTTCCATTTTCAACGCCAGATAAACCTGTGTACAAAATATCATAAGAAGCCTGCATCACAACATGAGTCCAATCTCCAGGAATGATTGCACCTACATCAAACTGAAACAAATTAGATAATCTAAATTCATAAAAATAATGTTTAAATGGAGGAAGAATTTCGTATCCAACTTCAGGAGTTACTAAATCACCCATTCCGTTGATTCCGATTAAATTCCAACCAGTTCCAACTTTTGCACTTGCAGTAAAATTAAGAAAGGCAATTGGAGTGAATGCTACAAAAAACTGAGGCATCAATGTTACTGGCGAAATTTCTAAAGCAGGTGAAAGTGTGATATTGTTTCCTCTCACCAAGGGATTATCACCAAATGGAATTGAAATTTTGTAATCTAATTTTCCTGTAACTCTAGCTTCTACAGCAGAAAAAAATCCATTTATTGGAGAAAAACGAGAAATATCATCTTGTGGACTTCCAATTACAACAGGTGAAGATTTTGGATAATAAGCAAAATCGCTTACAAGTGAAAAACTTGTATCAGTTTCAACAGCAAATAAACAAACTGAAATTAAAGTAACACAAAATAAAACTAAAATCTTTTTCATAAAAACCTCTGTATTTAAACTCGTTACAAAGGTTATTATATCATAATAAAATAAGATTAAAAAGAAGTATCTGTATATTTTTCAAAATACGCTTGATAGGGCACTTCTAAGCGAGATTCCCCTGCAAAAGCAACACCGTAACTTCCTTCGCATGGAAGATTGTTTCCAAGTAAAACTTTATCAAAATAAACAGAAGCATTGTACAAACCACTTACATCAACTTTTCCGTCAAAATTGCCGTTTCCAGTAATTTTTCCGCGAGTGATAATTTCTCCGTTAAAAACCCAGCCTTCTTCGTCGCAAAAGTTTTCGTAGCGAATAGTTACCAATCCACCTAAACCACTAATTTTTGCTTGATAATTTATTTTTCCACTGATTTTTCCGATAACTTCTTCTTTTCCGAGTTTTGCAAGGTTTGATTTTTTGTTCAAAAGCTCAATTCGTTTGTAACTTTCCCCAATTTTGTGATTAAACAAAACAAAAAAATCCTTGTGATTCATTTTTTCTGATGCAAATAAAGTTGAAATAAATGCAAGTATTAAAATTGATAAAAAGACTTTCTTTTTCATAAATCCTCCAAATAACTAATATAATAATAACACTTTTTGAAATTCTTTTGTGTATTTTAACAATTTTTCTTTATTGTTTAATAATAGACCAATCTTTAAAAAATTTAATTATCTTTCCTAAACTAAATTTAACTTTTATTCCATATTCAAAAGTATTTTTCATCCACATAGTCATGTGAGAAAGTCCACCTTTTACAGCAAATCCTCTAAAAATTTCTCTCTCGTATGTAAAACCAATTCCCCAACCGTTATTCTTTAAACCTTTAGCCAAATATCCTGTATCAAGAGAAAAAATCTGTTTTGTATTTTGAGCCTGGGAAAAAAGAGGAAAACTTATCACAACAAAGAAAAACGCAATTATAAAAGAAAATTTCTTCATTGTAGTAGTTTACAAAATGAATGTTAAGGTTTTGTTAAAAATCCCACTCCTCTCGCACAAACAAGAAGAAAGTGGGATTTTATATCAAGAACAGAAATTGCGTAGTAATTTCGAATCCGTGTGATAACTATTAAAGATTATAATACTTCTCAAACTCAGCAGGAGTTGGAATAATTTACATTTAGCTAAATCTTTTATTTAATTTCTTATCAAAAGAAAAAATCTCTATGTTTTCAATTTTATTATACGATATGAGAATACAATCAACAAAATCTAGAGATGATTCTTTGAAAAGATTTAAACTTTCTTTTAAAACATTTTCATTTTCTATAGAAATCAACTCTAGTAGTTTTAACAGTTCATTAGAAATTTCTGTACGAGAATAATTATAAACTCCACTCAAAACATAAACAACTTCTGCAATTACAATTTCTTTTGTAAAAGCACCGTCATATATTACATTTGCAGTTTTATCTGCTTGCTCGGGAATATCGTTCAAAAGGAAACGCATTATTGCATTTGCATCAAGTAATTTAGCCATTTATGTATTTTTCCTTTGCTATAGCAGACCACGCATCTTTTTCCTTTTCTATTATTTCTACGTTAGCATTTTTAGACAAAGAACCTTTTAATGATTGTATTTTTTGAGATTTTTCGAGAAGCTCATCTACATAATTGTTTAAAAGATCTAAATACGCTTCTGGTAGTAATTTGATTTTTTCTTCAACAACAGTAATAGACATAACAAATCTCCTTACCCAAAATATACATTACAAATTCACAAAAAACAAGTAAAAAAATCCCACTCCTTCTCGCACAAACAAGAAGAAAGTGGGATTTTCTGTGTTATTAAAATTTTAAAACTCAAAAATCTTACGCAAGAAGAGAAGTTGCCTCGTCTAAGATTTGTTTCCCTTCTGTGTTCATTTTTCCTGACCATTCTGCATATTTCTTTTCGTACCAATTCGCATTTTCTTTCTTTTTCTTGAAATATATTATGAAATATATAACACCTGGAACAACATAAAAAAGACACAAAATTCCGCCAATTATCAAATGGGTTTTTAGTGAAAAAATTGCAGGAATTTCTGTTGGTTCACTATTTAAAATTTCGGCATAATTTCCTTCAAGTTCCTTTATTCTTGCATAGTTTGGTATACTTGTATCTCTTTGAAAAGCTAGTTTTACATAATTTTCTCCAACTGGAACATTATAATAACCATCAGATCTTTCTTCTACTACATATTCTTTTGTATTAACCTCCTGTGTAGATTTAAGTGTCCATCCAAAATTTTGCCATAAATCAATTGTAGAATTTTCCAAGGAAGGTGGAACTGTTAAACTCTTTGATTCAATCATAATGATTTTCTCCTTATGTAGTAGGAATTGCTACAATTGTAAGTGCTATATTTGCAGTTCTCTCTTACCTTAATAAGTAACTGAGTAAAAAATAAAGCCGCCAAAGTCTTGCACCACTTGACGGCTTTTAAAGCAACATGTGGAGACGACCAAATGAATTTGGGCATTTCCTTTCTTTTAATCTAGCATATCTT
>CALBXN010000205.1 GCA_937890485.1 uncultured Treponema sp. | reverse complement strand
TCTGGGTTAATTTCAAGCATTTCAATCATCGTTTTTGTAAACAACATTGCCCAGCTATTGCCAATTTTAGTGAATTTTTTCTTCATTTTAATTCCTCTGTTATAACAATAACTTTACAATGTTTAAACAATGATGTATATTAAATTATGTTTAAACATTGTTTAAATAAGGAGGCATTATGCATAGAAGTGAATATGTAAAAAGATGTTGTATTTTAATAGGGCAACATATCAAAAATTTAAGAGAAGAAAGAAATATGACTCTTAAAGAAATGTCGCAAAAAACAGGAATTAGAGTAGAATATCTAAAACGAATCGAAGCAGGAACTGCTTATAGGGTAAAGGTAATGGAACATTTATATGAAATTGCAAAAGCTCTAAAAATAACTATGGTGGAATTGTTTAGTTTTGAAAGTAATGTCGATGGGGGGACTTGAACCCCCACAGCTCTCGCCACATGCACCTCAAGCATGCGTGTCTACCATTCCACCACCCCCGCAAGGATGTTTTCATTCTAGCAAAAATGTAAAATTAAGTCAATATATTAGACTCTATGATTTTATAAAACTGCTAAAATATCTTTTTCTTGTACAATTTCAATCAAAGTACTATTTATTTCTCTTTGCAAGACAAAAGTAATTCCATTTGAATCATTTTTTTTGTCTTGTTTCATTGCTTTTATAAGTTTTTGTTGTACATTTTCTTGTTCTGCTATTATTTTGGGTGTTTTTTCTGTAGAATATCCATATATGTTTAATAATTCAAAAACATCATCTTTGTAATCTTCTTCACATAAACCTAAATTTAAACTTAATTGAATTGCACGACCAAGCCCCCATGCAACAGCTTGTCCATGAGAAATTTTTCCAAAACCTGCAACTGATTCCAATGCATGACCAAAAGTGTGACCAAGATTAAGTTGTTTTCTAAGACCAGTTTCAGAAATATCTTTTTCTACAATATTAGATTTTGCTAAGGCGCAGCGTTTTATTATCTGATAAAGTTCTTCTTTGTTTCGTGATTTTATTTTTTCGTTTTCTGTTTTCAAAATCTGAAATAATTTTGGTGCGTATAACATGGCTGTCTTTATTACTTCTGCCAAGCCTGATAAATATTCGTTTTCTGGCAAAGATAGTATAAAATCTGGACAAAAATGTAATTTACTTGCAGGATAAAATGTGCCAATCATATTTTTATAATTGTCAAAATCACAGCCAGTTTTTCCACCAATACAAGCGTCTGCCATAGAAAGTAGAGTAGTTGGTACTATTTCAAGTTTTGCACCTCGTTTGTAAAGTGAAGATGCAAAGGCTGTCATATCGCTAATAACACCACCACCGATGGCAATAAATTTACAATTTCTTGTAAAAGATTTATCAAGGGCAACCTTTATAATTGAAAGTACAGATTCAAGCGTTTTGTTTTCTTCCCCTGCAGGAATTATAACTGTTTCTACATTTGCATTATTTATTTTATTTAAAAAAGTTTTTACTTCTGGAATATTTACCACATTTGAATCTGTACAAATTACAGTTTGTTCATTATTTTGTATTAAATTTTCAAAAATTTCTGGGATTGTGTTATAAAATTGAATTTTTGTTTCTTCTGTTCCATGAGGAACTAATTGATATTTTATAGAAAAAGTGTCAGTAATCATACTTATATTTTAATAAGTATTTTCATCCATTTCAAGATATTGAGATATTACTTTTTCAATTCTTTCTAGTTCCCGATTTATTGTTTTTTCGTAGTCCAATTTACCTGTTTCGATTCGGTGTTTTTCATCTTCCCAATTTTGAATATCTGTAAGATACATAAAATTAAATTTTTTCATTCCTGCTTTTTCAGCCCAAAGTTTTGCTTCTTTCCAATAATGAAGACCTGTTGCGTAACAAGTTTTTGCAGTTTCTAAATCACGCAAATATTCTTCTTTCCAAGGTGCATCATAAAAATATGCAATTTTTTTATCCCAGGTTCGCCCTAAACGAAGATGTTGTTCAACTAATTTTAAGTTAATATGCATCATAAATAAATATCGATATTTTTCCCAATCGGTTTTATCTGTGATTTTTGCTAATGCATATTGAGGATTTGCAAAATCTGCTTTTGCTGCCTTTTCTAACCAATAAATATTCTCTATAACATCATCTGGATATTGTTGATAGTGAACATGATAAAGTTTGTAATATTGTTCTTTGTATGTTATCAAATATGAAAAAAGAGGCAAAGAACCTAAAAGAGAAATTAATATTACTAAAAAAATTATCTTTTTGTAAGATTTCACACTTCTAGTATCGGCAGTTTGCTTATGATACTCCATATTTTTTCGTGAATTTCTTGTATAGATTTACTTGCATCAATAACGATAATTTTCATATCAGAAAATTCTGGTTTTGAGTAAAATTCGATTATTTTTTTATATTCCTGATAAGTTTTTTTCTGAAAATCTAATTTTTCGTAGATTTCAGTTTGTTCTCCAGTTTTGTTTGCTCGAGCAAATACTCTTTCTAAGGATTTTTCAGGATCCATATCAAAGAAAAATAGATATTCAGGTAAAGGAAACTCTTTATTTAAATTATATGGTAAATCCCAAGTACAATCTTGATTTTGATAAGCTAAACTAGAAAACAAATATCTATCTGAAATTACAAGTTTTCCGGCATTTATTTGGTCTAAAATTCCGTTTTTTCCATTTATATGTTCACATCTATCGGTAGCAAACATATATGCTGATGTTTTGGGATGAATTTTTATTTCGCCTTTTAACATTTTTCGCAAAAAAAGACCTGTTTCATTATTTGTAGGTTCTGCTGTTATCCAAGTTTTATTTTTAGAAAGTTTTTCTTGTAAAAGTTTTATTTGTGTTGATGTTCCAGAGCCATCAAGCCCTTCAAAAACGATAAAAGATTGTAATACCATGCTTTATAGTCTACCATATTTCTTAAAAAAATGCTATTATATATAGTGAAGGATTATGCGTGTTCGCTTAATAAAACTTGGTGCTAGTACAATTATTTTTATTTTTCTCATTATAATGTGTCTTTTATTTATTAGACCAGTTTACTTATCTGTAACTGCAAAATTAATTGATATAAGAGATAATCTTTTGTCAACAATGGAAGAAAAAACTGCTTTACGGATTAAGTATGAAAAAGCGTCTCCTTCTCTGTTGACAGGATTAAAACTACAAAAAATACAAGTTTTAGATTCTCAATCCAATTTGGTTTTGTTAAAAATAAACTCAGTTGGATTTTCTTATAATTTACCAGCTTTACTAACTGGAAATATTGAAAAAGGGCTTGGGGATTTAGTTATTCAAGGAATATCCGCAGAATATGATTCGAATCAAAATGCTGAAGTTTTGATTCGAATATCAAATCTCATTAAAAGTTTATCAAATCCTGAAAAAAACAAAACCTTGAATTTTAATTTGCCATTTGGCGTAAAAATATTAAACACAACTTTATCTTATTTTAATAAAGATTTTAGATTAATGACTAGATTAAAAAATATTCGTTTAAAATCTGGTGATGATTTAAGTTTGATTATGGCTGAAATAAAATGTGATGTAAATTTTTATCCAGAAACAAATTCTTTTGCCATGATAGGAAATTTACAAACTGATTTTTCTATTTTAGGTACAATTTCTTCAACTTTCGATGAATTTGCTGCCCAATTAAGAATTTTGAGTCTTTCTAACGAAAATATTTCTGCAAAACCTTTACAAATTGTATGTGATTATTCAAATAAAATTTTTAACGCACAAATTTTGCAAAATACGGTTCCTGTGCATTTGTCTGCTAATTATAATATTGATTCACAAATTGCTTCGGTTATTCTCCAAACTGATCAATTTGAACCTTTTTCTTTTGTAAAAATAAAAAATAAAAAAGATGTATTGAATAAATTTTTAGGAACAAAACTTTCTGGAATTTATAAACTTAATTATGAAGGAAAATCAGGACAATTTAATTATTCTGCTAACGGAAGTGTTTCAACTGGAAAAAATTTGGGTGTTTCTCAGATTGATGCCTATTTTTCGGTTACAGGGAATCAAGATTTTGTAGATATTGGTAACTTAAATCTTCGTTCAGATTTTGTTTCTGCCGATTTTGAAGGAAATTGTGATTTAAAAACATTGCAACCACAAGGATCCTTTTTCTTAAATTATTTTAAGTTGAATAATGGAAATGAACTTACTTTAGAAATGTATATTGACCATCTGGAAAAAGGTTTTATGTGCTTTGTACCTCAGTTGAATTTAGGTGAGCAATTTTTTACTGCTTTACAGGTTGATGTTATTCCACAAAATAATTCTATCGATTATGAACTTTCTGTTTACGATTATTCTAATCAAATGGAAGGTATTGTAGGTAATATTGGTTTAACAGGTAGTGTGCTTTTAGATTCAGATGCCTATATGCAATGTAATCTTTCTTTAGATAACTTTTTTATCAGTTCTGCTTTAAATGCTGTAAGTTTTTTTCTTAATGAAAAAGCAGCTAATTCTGTAAAAGGAATTTCAAAAACTTTTTCTCCTTATATTATGTCTAGCGAATGTTTTGCTTCTACAGACTTTTCAAGTATTACATATAATATTCCCTATTCAGTTATTGCTAATACAAAAAAAGATGGAGAAATGGCTTTATTCTCTTTTGATGGAACCGAAACTTCTTTGCAAGTTTCTCAATTTGATGTTTTATTTGCAGGTCAAGAACTTAATTTAACTTTAAATGCTGATTATAGTAATGGATTTGAAAATTTATTTTTTATTTCTGATTTAACAGTTAATTCTGTGCCATATAATCTTTCTGGTACAATTATTGATGCTAAACGAATATCCTTAACAGGCGATTATGGTTTTTCAGCAGAAATTTTTAATGAAAGAAATAAGTTGAATGGTTCTATCGTTATGGATGGTTTACCAATTTCTGTTGAAAATTTATTTTTAGGAGTATCCATAGATTCTGAATTTGATTTTATATCCTTATCTGATTGGAATGTAAAAATTAAACGGTTTGAATTTAAAGATAATAATTCTGCTAATACAAGTGCTCCAAATATAACTTTTATAGGAAATTTGAATAATTATGGAGCCTTATTTGATCAAATAAATTTTGTTGATTCTACATCTATTTTGTCTGGACAAGGAAGAATGTTGTGGAGTTTTGATGAAAAATCTTTAAATAATGCTTCTGTTAATATTGATTTAGCAAATTACTCATCATCAGAGAGTATAAAACTTGAATGTAGTGCTTCAAATCCAATGAATAAAGCATTTTCGGAACTAGATTTTTTTAAAGATATTTTTCTTTCTGCTCAAATTTCTATCAACAATTCACCGATGTCTAGATTTTTATCAGAACAAAAAGCTACAAATGTATTAAATGCTGAAATTACAGTTCTAGGACCAATAAATAATCCAGGTGTTACAGTTTCTGTGTTAAATTCTTCAATTGCACTTGCTGGTTCTTCCGTAAAACTAGATTTGAATGCTAGTTTAGAAGATGGAAATGTAAATATATCTGATTCTGTTATTGATATTGCTGGTCAAAAAATTTCAGATATTCAAGCAAATTTCAGTCTATCAAATTTTACAGGAAATCTTTTAGGGTCTCTAGGCGGAAGTTTGCTTGGAGGAAAATACACTTCTCCTTTTGAAATTAATATTTCTTCTTCTTTGGATGGAGTCGATTCTGATTTTGGTTTTTCTAATTTTAGTATTCCAGATTCATTTTTACTTTCGATTCTCCTTAATAAAATTGAATCAACTTCTTTTGGAAATTATGAAAATGTAAAACTTACTGTTATATCATCTCCTGATAGATTTGATTTTTTTGGAGGAAATAATAATGAAATTGTTGGTTCTTTTGTAGATGGAAAAGTGTTAAAAGTTCAAACTGCACAAAATTTACCTATAAGAATGAACGTAAATGGAACAATAGAAAATTCATTATTAGATATTTCTGTTGATGATTTTTATTTAGATTTTAGTAAAATAACGAATTTCTTAAATTTTCCTTATTTTCATGCTATTAGTGGACTTGCTTATGGAAATTTACATATAGGTGGTTATGCTACTGACCCAGAATTTTCCGGTGATTTGATAGCTCAAGATTTATTATATTCAATTCCAGATTACATAAATGAAAATTTTTATTCAAAAAATATTAAAATCGATGTTGAAGATAACGCCTTTGTTATGAACAATTTGGTAAGTAGAGCCAAAAAAGGATATATTGATGCTTCTATTAGATTTGAATTTGATAGATGGGCTTTGTATTCTGTTTTGGTTGATGTAAAAACTAGAGGAAGTACTTTAATTCCTGCAAAATTTGTTATGCCTATTATGCATTTTGAAGGGGATGCAGCCTGTGATTTATCTATAGATGTTATTTTAGCAGAAGGTGTTACAATAAGAGGCTCAATTTTTGCTCAAGATATAGATGGAACTTTTTCTCTGTTTTCTGGAAATGATGATGAAACTCCTCAAAATACAAATTATTTCTATACAAAAGTGGATTTAGATATGCTTGTTGGTCAACATGGTAAAGTTTTTTTTCCAAATAAAGAAAATCCTGTACTAAAAGCCTTGATAAATCCTCAAACAAAAATTAGACTAAAAATAGATTCTGAAACAGATTATTTTGAACTTAATGGTGATTTGGTGTTAAGAGGAGGTTCTATTGTTGCTTTAGGACGTACTTTCTATTTGAGAGAAGGTCGTTTATTATTTAATGAAAAACAAGGTGCTTTAGATCCATTAATTACTGTTCGTGCAGAAATGAGAGAAACTGACTCGGAAGGTGATAATGTAAAGATTTTTCTTACTGCCGAAAACCAAAAATTAAGTGCCTTTTCGCCATCATTTTCTTCTTCTCCTGCAAAGTCAGAATCTGAAATTATGGCACTTTTAGGTCAAATTGTAATTCCTGAAGATACTGATTCTATCCGTGATTTTGGGATAAATGTTTTGGCAGGTGGTTTAAATTATGTTGCTCAAACAACTGCTGTAAAAGAAGTTGAAGACCGATTGCGTGATTTATTTAAATTTGATATATTTTCACTTAGAACTACAATTTTACAGAATGCATTGCTTGTTGGTTTTAATAACGACAATAATAATGTAACAATTGGTAACTATTTAGATAATTCATCTGTTTATATAGGGAAGTATTTTGGAAATGCAATGTATTTAGATGCTTTATTGCATTTTGATTACAATGCTTCACTTGTAGAAAGTGGAAGATCTCTCACAGGACTTTCTCTTGAACCTGAATTTGGTTTTGAGTTGGATAGTCCTTTTGCTCTTATACGTTGGAGTCTTTCTCCTAGTATAGGAAATATGAACAATTTCTGGATACCAGATGTTTCTGTTGGTTTTTCTTGGAAATTTATGTTTTAGAAAATTTTATGGAGGGTACGATGCATAAAAAAAGCATTGTCACATTTTTGTCAATTTTACTTACTTTTGTAACCTGTTTTGAACTTTTCGCTCAGGATGACAGTACTTGGTTTTACGATAAGCCAATATCAAAGATTACTTTTGAAGGTTTAGTTCATGTGAATAGAGATGAGGTTACATCTGTTACAAATCAATATTTAGGTAAGGATTTTACCGATACACTTTATTCTGAATTGATTTCAAAGATTTATGCATTAGAACTTTTTGAAGATATTATTCCAGAAGCAATTCCTGCAAATGCAGATGAAAACGCATACGTTGCAGATTATGACAGAGATACTCCTGTTATTATTGTTCATGGTATGAGCCAGAATGATACATATCTTCTTAATGAAGATGGTACAAGAATGACCGATGAAAATGGTGATTATATTTACACATTTAATCAAAATAATGAAGAAAACAAAAAAGAGGATCTTGCGATCCTCTTATTATGTTTGGCTTTAAATTAAAGCTTAGCAGCGTTAACCTTGATACCAGGGCCCATTGTAGAAGCTACTGTGCAGCTCTTAATGTATTGTCCCTTAGCAGCAGCTGGCTTAGCCTTAATGATAGCACCGAGAAGTGTAGCGAAGTTTTCGCCAAGCTTGTCAGCACCAAAGGAAGCCTT
>CALBXN010000204.1 GCA_937890485.1 uncultured Treponema sp. | reverse complement strand
CCGATTGTACCAAGCACTTGTCCAGCAGTAATTGCAGAACCAGGTTGAACTGTAAATTCAACTTTTCCAGAAGCAGTTGCTTTTACTTCAAGTTCCATTTTCATTGATTCAACCATAATGATTGTATCACCTTCTTTTACTTCAGAACCAGATGCAACTACGTGTTTTAACAATGTTCCTGCTACAGGAGCTTTAATATCAGCACCATTTCCTGCAACAGTTGTTACCACAGGAGCACTGCCTGCTGCACTAAATGCAACATTGTATGTTGTTCCATCAACAGTAACAGACATTTTGTCTCCTGCAGGACCTGATGTAACGTTAAAGTTTTGTCCGTCAACATTTACAGTGTAAGAACCACCTTTTCCTGCATCTGCACTTACTTTTGGTAATGCAAATGAATCTGAAGAGATAGGTCCTTTTTCTCTTTCTGCAAAGAATTTTGGAGCTACTTTTGGGAACATTGCGTATGTCAATGTATCTTCGTCGCTTCCGTTTCCGCCGTTTTCTTTAGCTTCTTTAACCATTTTGTCCCATTCGTTTTCGATTAGGTCAGCTGGACGACATGTAACAGGTTCTGTCATGTTGTTTTGTTTTAGAGCTTCTTTTAGAAGGTCAGCGTTTACAGGAGCTGGAGTTTTTCCGTATTTTCCTACAACAAGGTCACGAGTTTCTTGTGTAAGTTTTGCATAACGACCAAATAGTACGTTAAATACAGCTTGTGTACCAACGATTTGTGAAGTTGGTGTAACAAGTGGAATATAACCACAGTCAGCTTGTACAACTTGAATTTCTTTAAGAACGTCATCAATTTTGTCTGATGCACCTTGTTCTTTAAGTTGGTTTTCAAGATTTGAAAGCATTCCACCAGGAACTTGAGAAGCTAGAATACGAGTATCTGCTCCCAAGAATGAGCTTTCGAATTTTGCATATTTTTTGCGAACATCACGGAAGTATGCTGCAATTTCTAGAAGTGTATTTAGGTCAAGACCTGTGTCCATGTCTGTACCTTTGAACATTTCTACGATTGTTTCAGTTGGTGAGTGAGATGTACCCATAGACATAGAAGAAATTGCTGTATCAAGGATATCAGCACCAGCTTCAGCAGCTTTTGCAAGTGTTGCAACAGAAAGACCTGTTGTAGCATGTGAGTGGATTTCTACAGGTAAATCTACAGCCTTTTTGATAGCTTTTACTAAATCGTAAGCTTCGTAAGGTTTTAGAAGACCTGACATATCTTTAATACAGATAGAATCTGCCCCGAAATCTGCATAAGATTTTGCTAAATCAGCGTAAACTTCTTTTGTGTGATATGGAGTTGTAGCATAAGAAATAGCCATTTGAACATGTTTACCTGTTTTTTTAGCAGCATCAGTTGCTCTTTTTAGGTTACGAGGATCATTACAAGCATCGAAAATTCTGAAAACACCGATACCATTTGCAGCAGCTTTTTCTACAAATTTATCAACTACATCGTCTGCATAGTGGCGATATCCTAAAAGGTTTTGACCACGAAGAAGCATCATGATTGGTGTGTTAGGAAGAGCTGCATGAAGTTTGCGAAGTCTTTCCCATGGATCTTCGTTTAAGAAACGAATACAAGAATCGAAAGTTGCACCACCCCAACCTTCTAGGGCCCAGTAACCAACTTTATCAAGTTTATCGCAGATAGGAAGCATATCTGCTGTTGTCATACGAGTAGCGTGAAGAGACTGATGAGCATCACGCAAAACTAAATCTGAAATTTTGACTTTATTTGCCATAAAAAAATACCTCTAAAAATTTATTTGTTTTGTTTTTCGTGTAAAGCGGCTGCTATAGCTGCAACTATTTTATTTTTTTGAGCAGATTGAGCTGCTGGTGTTGTAACATCTGCACTTTTTTCTTGGTCAAGTTTCAATGCTTTTATCACTTTTGCTGTAAGAGAAACAAAAACGATAAGAATAACCAAGAACGTAAAAACTACAGACATACCTAGCAATGTCAAAATCAAACTTTGACTTAGCATCTGTGTAATTGTCATACATCCTCCATATCAATATATATTAAACAAAAATTATGTTCCTTGGTACATTATATTTGAAACTTCTGTATTATTCAAGTATCAGTTATTCTAATGACACATAAGTTTTTCCAGTACCACCATCTTCAGGACTGGCAAACTGAAAATTTGATATTCCAGGATAAGATTTTAAGTAATCCCAAACGGCTGTTTGTAAAATTCCGTTTCCTTTTCCATGTATAATAGAAAAATTCTTAAAATTGTTTATAACGCATAAATCCAGTTGTTTCTCTAAAGATTTTATTGCTTCTTCGTAACGCATTCCTAAAAGCCGTAATTCAAAAACAGGTTTTTCATTAAAAATTGAAGAAGGATTTAATCTTGATAAATTACCCACTCGTTCTTTATGTTCATCTTCTGCTTTTACAATTTCAATAGAAACTGAATTTTTGTTTGAAGAAGAAATAGTTTGAACAATATCACTTTCTTTTATAGTAAGTTTTATATTTCCAGATTGAACAAGCCATTTATCATTTTTTTGTTTTTGCAAAAGAATTGCTTCGGTTTTATTTTTTCCAAAACGTACTTTTTGTCCTTCTTGAAATTCAATTGTTTTTTCAGATAAATCATTAGTTATTTCTGATATATTTTTATCTTTATAAATTTGCTCTAATTCATTCTCGGCTTCTTCAAGAGCTTGATTTTCAAGTTCAACAGCTTTAGAAAGATTTGCAATAGTTTCCTTTACCTTTAGAGTTTTTTCTCTTGTAATTTCACCTTCTCTAAGTTCTCTCACAAGATTTTCTAGCATTTTTCGGCTTTCATCTAAGAAATCTTTGCTCTTTTTATAGCCCTGTTCCTTTAATTCAAACTCATGTTGTTTTACTCTTAATTCTTTTAAATCAACCTTTCGCCATTTTTCATTTATCGAATGTTCTTTAGATTTTATTGATTTTTCAAGTTCCGAAAGTTCTTTGTATTTTTCTGTAAGTCCTTTTATGAGAGTTGAAACATCTGCTTGTTTGTTTTCGATATAAACACAGGCTTTTTGAATTATTTGCTCAGAAATTCCGTTGCGCTTTGCAATATCCAGGGCATGACTTTCGCCTGGAACGCCCATCACAATTTTATAAGTTGGAGAAAGTGTATTTGCATCAAATTCAACAGAAGCATTTTGACATTTTGCATGAGAATATCCGTAATTTTTCAAAATTCCATGATGAGTTGTTAAAATAACAAAGGAATTTCTTGCTATAAACTCATCAAGAATTGCCATTGCAATAGCGCCACCTTCTTGAGGGGCAGTACCACTTCCAAGTTCGTCCAGGAGAATGAGAGAATTTTCATCGGCAGTTTGTAGCATTTGTCCAATATTTTGCATGTGACCACTAAAAGTCGACAAAGATTGCTCTAGGGATTGCTCATCTCCAATGTCTGCAAAAACTGAATTAAAAATAGGAAGTTTCGTTCCTTCTTTTGCTGGAACTGGAAATCCTGCCTGATTTAAAAGTGAAAACAAAGCAATAGTTTTTAATGTAACAGTTTTTCCACCAGTATTTGCACCTGTTATAATTAAAACTCTACAGCCTGAATTAAAAACAACATCAATAGGAACAGCTTTTTCTCCTAACAAAGGATGAGATGCACCTATAAGAGAAAGATTTTCTGTTTCAAAATTGCAATTTTGTGCATAGATACACTTATTTGATAAACCCCATTGACTAGAAGCGTAAGCTACATCGAGTTTTATCATTAATTCCAAGGCTAATTTTAAATCATAATAAAATTCACTTAAATCTTTTGTAAGCTGAGTAAAAATTCGTTTTAATTCTCGTTCTAATTTTGCTTGTTCTTCTATTAATTCGTTTGAACATCGTACAATTTCTTCAGGCTCAATGTAAAAAGTTTGCCCTGTTTGAGAAACTTCATGAACAATCCCCTTTATACGGTTTTTATATCCTGATTTTACAGCAAGCATTTGTCTACCAGAACGCAAAACAGGAACACTTGATTGCAACATATCTTGATAATTAGAATCTGTTGTATAATTTTTTATGATTGATTCAATTTCGTTGCGTTTTTTCTTAATTTGAGATTGTATACTTTTTATTTCCGGTAAATCTCTAAGTTCACCATTTTTATCAATTATCTTAAAAATTAAATTTTCACATTTTGTAAGAGAAGGTAAATCCTTAGCAATTTTTTCTAAACTTTGATATTTTCCATTAAAAGTACTATTTTGAGAAAAGTCTGATTTACAAAAAACGCTACAAAACTTTGAAACAGATAAACAAAGTTGTCCAATAGAATAAATGTCATCTTGATTTAAGCAAGCTCCATCAACTTTTAAAAACTCAAGAATTTCTTTGCAAGGATTCCATGGCAAAAAACATCGCTGATTTCCTGCCTGAAGATAATCTGCCCAATCTTTACTAAGATTTTTTGCCGAAGAAATTTGTTTTTTATCTGTATAAGGTAATATAGAAAGCACAGTTTGCTTTCCTTCCTGTGTCATTGCAAAAGAAGAAATGATTTCTCTAACTCTAAAGAAATCTAGTTGTTCAAGATTTTTATGATTCATTTTATTTCTCTAATCGTCCCATGTTCCATTGTCAATTTCTGAACAGATGCGTTGCCAACTTTCGTAGCGTTCTTCTGAAATTACACCAGCGTAAACGCCTTCAAGAATTTTACAACCAGCTTCGTGGGTATGAGTACAAGACATTCCAAATGAACATTGACCTACAAGATTTTTCATTTCTCTAAAATACAAGGCTAAATCTTTTGATGTTATATCATGTAAAACAAATCTTCTTACACCAGGAGTATCAATGATTGCAGATTCTGCACCTTCTCGTCCACCAGTTAAAGATTCGTTCAAAGTTAAGTGAAGCAAAGTTCCTTTTGTTGTAGTGTGTGTTCCTCTTCCGTACTTTTGAGAAAGACTTCCTGTTTTTAACACACAAGTAGAATCTAGCACATTGATTATACTAGATTTTCCAACACCAGACTGACCAACCAAGGCACAAAGTTTATCTTCTAAAAATTCTGCCAGCTCTTCTAAACCTTCACCATTTTTTGCAGAAATTTTAATTACTTTATATCCCATAGATTCCCAATCAGAAAGCCTTGCTTCAAAATCTTCTTCATCGCAAGATGGTTGTAAATCACATTTATTGCAAATTATAACAGGTTCTATATTTTGATATTCAGCTTGTGCTAAAGCTCTATCCACAAAGCGAGGTCTAAATGGTGGTTCGTTTGGAGTTGTTACAATACATATATTATCTAAATTTGCAGCCAATAACTGAGGACTTCGACCTTTTACATTCCAACGAACAAATTCATTTTTTCTAGGAACTAAATTTATGATTTGCCCTTCTGTATCAGTTTGTTCGTCAACTTCTATTTCTACTTTATCACCAGGAGCAAGAGGATTATAATATCCTTTAGAAGCCTCAAGTTTTTTTCCCTTTATTGAGCATTGTCGTATTACTGTATCTTCGCATTCTACGGAAAAAATATTATTACTTCCGCCTAAAACTACACCAAACATAGATTCATTATACAATAATCAATCCTGAAAAGTCCACTATAATTTTATTCACAAATGATGATAAAATCTTCCCTTGACTTTTTTTATTGTATGTGGTAGTTTTCAGTTTAGTTACATTCCCCGATTGTGTAATGGTAGCACCTCAGATTCTGGTTCTGATTGTGGGGGTTCGAATCCTCCTTGGGGAAATAGGCTGAACGACAAGGTTCAGCTTTTTTTATAGAAAGAATTTTTTTAGATTGGTCCCTTCGTCTATCGGCTAGGACGTGACCCTCTCAAGGTCGAAAGACGGGTTCAACTCCCGTAGGGACCGTTTGTCAAAGTTGTTTTAAGAAGATAAACTTCATAAAACAACTTTTTTTTATTTAACTAGGCTTTTTATAAAAGTTCGTTCTTTTAACGATACTTTTTTATCAGCAGAACAAAAGCAAAGACAGAAACTTATAATAACATCTTGGTATTCTTCACTTAATGAACCTACAGTTTCAGAAATCCAACGAGCTCTATCTTTACTATCTTTATTATTTAATCTATTAATCAAATCTTCAACTTCAGAATATTTTAAATTAATGGGTGTCACTTCTTGCAAGAGAGAATATTCTTCAACAGATAATTTTCCATCTGCACCACAAGCCATTGCCATAAAATACAAAAACATTTGTAATCCATCTGTTCCTATACTTTCAAAAGCTTTTACTAGATTAACACTTTGCTCTTGCAAATAAAGTTTTCGTTCACCATTAGACATTTCTTCAAAAGCCTTACACATCTTTTCAAATTCAAACATTATACATAACTCCTACAAAAGGTTTGACATAAAACATATTATATTATTTTATAACTTTGTCAATAGAAGCATAAAACATATTAAAAAAAATTTCAAAAAATTTTCACTTGACTATACACCTAATGCCTATGTAAAATAATTT
The DNA here is from genome assembly GCA_937890485.1 of uncultured Treponema sp. GTDB lineage: Bacteria > Spirochaetota > Spirochaetia > Treponematales > Treponemataceae > RGIG9060. The sequence continues at coordinate 1,989 of CALBXN010000204.1, read as the reverse complement.
ATATGGAAGATTACACATCATTTGATAGATTGGTTTCAGGAATCACTAACGATGAAAGAATTAACTTACTAAAAAAACTTGAATCAAATTCAGATCCAGAAAAACAAAATATAGAAAAAAATACTAAAAAATCGGATGCAACTTTAGATATAACAATTCGATACCAAAGAGAATCTTTTTTTGTTAGATTGTGGTTAAGATTAAAATCTCTTTTTACCTCTAATGGAATTGAATATTTATACAATGAATATTTAATTTCAAATATTGCAAAAGATGTAGAAAAAAATAATCCAAACATTATTGATTATAAGAATGGATATTTACTTACGAATTTTTATGAAAGATTAAAAGAATTAAAAAATGTAGCAGATTTTTTCAAACCTGGAATAACTGTTTATGAAGAAAACCAAGGGGCTTTTTTTGTATTTTTAGGTTCACTTTTTATTCCAGAACTTTCAGAGACTTTAGAAACGGAAGTTAGTCCATACAAATATGGTTTAGACAGAGAAGTTACTAGCGAATTAAGAGCATCTCTTATAAGAAAGATGGAAGAAATTTTACATTCAATTCAAACTGAAAAGCGTACCAAATTATATGATTCAATTCGCTCTATTGAATGGCTTAAACATTTTACAAAATTACCATTTGAACGATTTTTGTCAAAATTCACATCTCTTGTTCCAGGAAAAGACACATGTCCAATTGATAGCGTTTCAAGTGAATTATCATCATTTGCAAAAGTTCTTTGCAATGGAAAAAAAATTCAAACTGAAGTTTTAGAAGCATTATATTTATTCTCAGTTCAATCACAAGAAATCATCGAAAACAAAAATCCTGATGAAGAAAGTGTAAATATAGGATGTTCTGAATATCTAAAAAGAAGCATAGAACAAATTTCTTTTATTAAGCTTTTCATAACAACAATTCCATTAGAAGAAATTGCTACAATAGCAACAAACTCTTCATCTTATGAGATAGAAAAACTTGACGGAATTGAAGATTGGTTCGTTAGATATAAAAATCATTGGCGTAAAATTTTTGATCAACGTTGGGAAAATTGGCTTAGAGATAAGAAAAAACACGCAATGAAAATTAAAATAAAACAATTATTTGATACGGAAACATTTCCTCTCATTCCAAACAGACCTTGGCAAGAAATTTGGGGTGGCATTTCGTTTTCAAGAGAATATACTATTGGTTTTTTGTACACTTTTTTTCAAAAAATTTATAACAATTATAACAAAGTTCTCAAAGTAATTATGGTAGAAGGAGATTTTGCACAAAGAGAAAATCGTATTGAATTTACAGATACATACAACATGTTAAATCACATTGCTCAAACTATTTCAAATATAAATGAACAGCTTGCTCCTCGTGGTGCTTACGGAATTTCATTTAACAATGTAGTAAAAGAATCATTAAGAACAATACAAGGTCAAACAAAAATTAATAATCTTATGATTACATTAGAAAATGAAGTTGCAAGTTTAACAACTCAATTTTCAAATTGTTGTAGAACTATGCAATTGATTTTTTCAGGCATTCTTTCTACAGAAAAAAATTCTCGATATGGTAGTTTAGTAAATATTTCAACAATTCAAGGAAAAACTAATATTCAATTCAGACAACAAATGAAAGAAGTTCATGCAGGATTTGGTGATATTTTGGACTTAGTAAAAGATATTGAAACTATAGATGTATCCTATGCAAATAAATCTTAAATTTGATGATGATGCTTACAAAAATTCTTTAAAAGTTCCTCAATGCAAAATCTCAGATTTTAATTTAGGTTCAATGCGTTTTAAATGGAATGAAGAAAATAAAATTCGCTCAGAATATTTTTCAAAAACATATCCAGATAAAAAAATTATCGATATAGAACTTTGTCATTCAAAAAAAGTTTTGATGATTAAAGATGAAAATGATTTAGAAAATATTTCAAAAGAACACATCCTTGCAGACGGAATAATCACAAAAAATACAAATTTT
>CALBXN010000203.1 GCA_937890485.1 uncultured Treponema sp. | reverse complement strand
AATTATAAAAACAAACAAAAAAGATAAATTAAAAAAGTTCTTGTTCATATTCAAAACTCTCTGCAAAGAAATTATCTCCTATTTTAATTGCTAAAATTCGTATATTGGGAAATTTAGGAAATTCCAAAATATGAACTTTTCCTTGTTCATCGTTATTTTCAAAAAAGTTATAAACCAAAATTGATAATTCATCATTAGGAATTGAACTTATCCAAAAAATCGGAGTTATATCATTTTGTAAAATACTATATTCTTCAGTTTCATCAAATAATTTTTGAGGTACATTATTTACAAATTCAACTGTGATATTTTTTTTATTTATTGGATTTGTAAAAATAGATTTTTCAATAATTTCATTTTGATTTTCAGGATTAATAAATTTTTCGTAAGAAACTGAAAAATTTCCATTTTTATCAAACCATGAAGTTTTTTTACCAGAAAACAAAAACTCTTCTGAACATTCTGCAATTCCATCTGAATTATCATCAATAGAAATTTTAGAAATATACAAACCTTCTAGGGCATCAATTGTTCCAAATAATTCTAAATAAAGTTCGATTCTTTCTTTTTCAGAAATAAAATTTTTATGATTAAAAGTGTCAAATTTGTAAAATTCTGTTGTTTCATAAATTCCATCATTATTTTTATCTACATTTCTATATAAAATATGCCCACCTTCAAAAATTGCATTAGCATAAGGAATTCCATTTTTAGAATATGTAGACTGTATTGGCAATCCATTTGACAAAACAAATCTTTTTTGATAAACATCATTTTCTTTTACAATCTGAGAAGATATTCTATAGGAATTTGTAAAAAGAGAACTAACATTTATTTCATTTTCCTGAAAAATAGGTTTTACAAAATAAAACATATAATTCATACACAAGTTTTCTTCAATAAAATCAATATTTGTCCAACTAAAAGAATTTTTTACAAGAAAATAATTTGTATCATCAAATATTTTTACAGAATCAATAAAAGGATAGGTTCCGTAAGAAACCTCTAATTTACGATTATAATTATATAACATCGACGGTGTACCAAAATCACAAACAATTTCACAATCAATCACATCATCTTGATTAAAATCTTGTTGTATAAAACTTGGTCGACCTGAATTATATGTAACTTTCATATCAATAATAAAATCATTATTAATATCATAAGTTACAACTCCAGAAAATTTTGATAAAAAAGATACAAGTAAAATTTTCTGTTTATCTTCTGTAAAAGATGAAATAATTTTTTTAAACAAATTTACATCGATTCCATCATTACAAAAATTTTCAAACTTAACTCTCGCACTTTCTTGAGATAAAATATTATATTTTATTGCAGTAGGAATAGATTCTGGAATTACATCAAATTCTGAAAAAAATTGATGTATCATTCTTTGAGCTAAAACCTCATCTTGTTCAAAAAAATAGGCATAAAAAAGAATTTCACTACATTTTTTTGTCCATAAAGAAATTTTAGAATTTAATTTTGAGGCAAGAGTCAATGCTCCATCATCAATTTCTTTGTCTAAAAAAACACTTGAAAAATATTCATTTTTATAAAACAATTTTGGAAATCTTATATCATCAGGAAAAACATTTATTGCACTTGAAATAATACTTCTTGCTTTTGTTACATCACCTAAAAGATAACAAGATAAAGCTCTTAAATATTCAGCATCTCTAGAATAAATATCTTTTCGATTTTCTAAAACGTCGTAAGCAAGTTCATTTTTCCCTGTGTTGATTAAAGATTCTGCATAAAGAATAATTCCTAAATCTTCAGAAAAATGAGTCCAATCAGAATAAGAAAATGCTTTTTGAGATACTTCAAGAATTTCAGCCATAGGATTTTGTTGAAGTTTGGCACACATACCTTTGATGTACCACAAATCCGAAACTGTTTCATCATAGGCAAGCCCTAATTCAACTTGAGACAATGCTTGTGAATAATTTTCTTCCATCAAAAAACTCTTTGCAACTTCAGCACAACGAATAGCGGTTTGCCGATTTGCATTTTGAGAACTTGATAAATTATCTGCAAACAATAAACTTACAGAAACAACCAAAAATAAGATTACAAAAAAAATCTTCTTATTCAAGTTAATATTCATAAAAGTTAAATTTCCTCAAATCCTGGTAAAGCTCTAATATCCTCATCACTTAAAGTTTCGTTCTCAACAAGAGCTTTTGCAAGAGTATCTAAAAGATTTCTATGATTTTTTAGATTTTCATAAGCCTGTTTCTTCGCATTATCAAGAATTTCTTTTACAGCATCATCAATTTTTGCAGCAGTGTCATCTGAAAAACTTTTATGACGAGCAATATCCCGTCCCATAAAAATAGGCTCGTCTTCTTGTCCAAATGAAACAGCTCCAACATTTTCCGACATTCCCCATTCACAAACCATTTTACGAGCTATATCTGTAGCACGCTGTATATCATTAGAAGTTCCTGTCGTAGTTGTTCCGTAAACAATTT
>CALBXN010000202.1 GCA_937890485.1 uncultured Treponema sp. | reverse complement strand
TAATAATTACAACTACACTGTTGATATTAACGATGGTGTTGCAACATTAGAAATTGCTCTTCCTGTTGGACACTACACTCCTAAGGCATATTACCTCGGTGATGTTGAACATGCAGCTTCAAATAAAACCGGAAATGCCTTTGAAGTAATCGATAAAATTACTCCGCAAATTACAATAACAGTTCCTGAAGGTGCTAAAGTAGGAGATAATTTCAATATTACAGTTTCATCCAACGGATATAACTTAACAGTTTGGATTGACGGCGTAAAACAGACAATCGTAAACGGAAACATCTCATACACTGTTCCTTCCGCCGGAATCCATACAGTTTATGCAAACGTAACTGAAAACGCTACACATTACAGTGCCAATAAAACCGTAGTATTTGAAGCGGTCAAAAACGATGCAGTATTAATCATCTCAGACATCAAGGTCGTTTATGTCGGCGATGAAATCACAATCACCGTTACTCCTACTACTGACGGCGATGTAACAATCAAAGTTGATGACGTGGTCATAACTGACGGCAAATTCACTCCAGCTCTTGAAGGCAACTACACAATTACCGTTGAATCCAAAGAAACTGGAAAATATTATGCAACAGAAACAAATTTAGACCAACAAGAAGATTTGTTTTTGCTAGAAAATATAGAGAAAACAGAGCATGGGTATGAAGTAGAAATTATTGAATATATAGAAGATTATGGAGAAGAATCAGTTATAAAAATAAGAAATTTGCAAGATGAAGAAATTGGACAAGTAGGTAGTAATGAAAGTACTAGCAACATTCAAGAAATAGTAAAAAATAATAAAGAAAGATTTAATAAAAAGAAAATAATTCAGTCGTTACCAGATTGTTTTGAATATGAAATTTTCTGTTTTGATGAATCTTTTACAAGTAATGATGAAAGAGCTTGGAAAGATAAAAAGTGGTTCAAAGAAGATTATTGTTTTGGACCAGGACAGATTCTTTATGTTCACAGTGACGGAAGAATTGCACCATGTTGTGGATTTGCCAACGAAAATGAAAAACTTATAATCGGAAACCTAAATCAAACCTTTGATGAAATTCTTAAAAATGCAAAAAACAATGAAATGATAAATTTATGTTACACAAAAGGACTTTCATCTAAAATAAAAGAATTGAAAAAACAAAAACTTCTTCCTAAAGGAAAAACAAAAGACAACTGCACTTTTTGTGATTTTATCTGCAATTTAAAATAAAAAATCGCTAGCTGAAAAATATCAACTAGCGAAATTATCTAACTAAAAATCTAAAACTAGATTACACAAATAGGAACAAATGTTTCTGCTTTAAGAGCAGCTCCACCGATAAGTCCACCGTCAATGTCTGGTTGTGCAAGAAGTTCTGGTGCGTTTGAAGCTTTCATTGATCCACCGTATTGGATGATAACTTCATCAGCAACTGCTTGTGAATAAAGTTTTGCAATGTAATCGCGACAGAATTTGTGGATAGCTTGTGCATCTTCTGGAGTTGCTGTTTTTCCAGTTCCGATAGCCCAAACTGGTTCGTAAGCAATTGTAACTTTCTTCATTTGTTCAGCTGTAACTCCAGCTAATCCTCCTGAAAGTTGGAAAGCACAAACATTTTCTGCTTCTCCAGCTTCTCTTTCTGCTAAAAGTTCACCGATACAAAGAACTACTTCTAATCCTTCGTTTAATGCACGACGAACTTTTTTGTTGATAAGTTCATCGCTTTCACCAATTTCGTGACGGCGTTCTGAGTGTCCAAGAATTACAGATTGAACTCCGATGTCTTTAAGCATTTCTGTTGAAACTTCTCCAGTGTGTGCTCCATTAGGAGTTGCAGCAACATCTTGTGCACCAAGAAGAATATTTGTTCCTTTTACAACTTGAGCAACTGCATCAAGGTAAACAAAAGGAACACCAATCATATATTTGTTTGATTTTCCTTTTAATTGTTCTACAAGGTCTTTAGCCAAAGCAACAGCTTCTGCTTTACTTGTATTCATTTTCCAGTTTCCAGCAATGTAATGTGTACGTGCCATAATTTATTTCCTTTTGTATTTAAATTTTATTTATTTTTTGTTCATATTTGAAAAATGTCATGCTGAACTTGTTTCAGCATCTACCAAATTTGTTAATAGCTCCCGAAATAAATTCGGGATGACATTACTTCAAAAATAAACTTATTTTGTTTCTAAGCAAGCGATACCTGGTAATGTTTTTCCTTCGAGGAATTCTAGGGAAGCTCCACCACCTGTTGAAACGTGGCTCATTTTATCTGCAAGGTTAAATTTGTTTACAGCTGCAACAGAGTCCCCACCACCAACTACAGACATAGCACCTTTAGCAGTAGCTTCTGCAACTAAGCGAGCAACTTTTTCTGTTCCTTTTGCAAATGCGTCAAATTCAAATACACCAACAGGACCATTCCATACGATTGATTTTGCGTTAAGAATTGTGTCTGTGTAAATTTCGATTGTTTTAGGACCAA
>CALBXN010000201.1 GCA_937890485.1 uncultured Treponema sp. | reverse complement strand
CCACAAAATATTTTGATTATTTTTGATTTCAATTTGATTTATTTTGAAAATCAAAATCTTAAAAAATCTATTATTTTTCTTATATATCAATTTGATATACACTTTTTATGGCATATTTACTCATATTCTTCGTCTTCTTCTAAACCTTGTTCATCTGTTATCTCAACATATTCACCTATAATACTTAGTGCTTCTGAATAACTTTTTGAATTAGTTACCCTATCAATTATTTCTTTTGATTCCACTTGCATTCCATTATGTTTTAAAGTTCTAAATGCCATTCCCATTAGATTAAAAATATTTCCGTCTGCACCAATCAATGCACATTTAGGTTTATTTTCTAATTCTAATTTATCGATATAATTGATTAGTTTTTCTATTTCAATAAGTGTATTCCTTAGTGTTGCTTTTTCGTTACCTGATAAAGTTTTTTTTATTCTTATTCTAAAATTTCTGATTGGCTTTCTTACTATATATAGCATTGATTTGTCAAATCCTTTTTTTGTAACGAATGATTCGATTTTATTTATAGTTTCCTCTGATGGATTAAAATTATTATTTACAATATTTGATAATGTATTATAACTAATGCCAATTTGTTCAGATGCTTCTTTGTGTCTAATTCCAATAAGAGAAATTAACATTGATAAGTTTTTACCAAAATTAGTTGTGATAGGTTGTAAAGTTTTCATATATCACAATGTATATTATATTGTGATATATGTCAATATGCGAATGTATCACAATTGCATGTTTCTCTCCCCTCTCATCCTTGACTACCTTTGTTTAGAATCCTATAATTTTGTCTATGGATACAAGCGAATCTTCTTCTATTTGTGATACCTTTTGGCAAGAAGTTTTTCCTTATTTTTTGGAATTTTTAACTGATGTTTATGGTTCTGGATTTATTCAAACGGAAAAAGATTTGGATAATTTAGAATCCTTTCTTTACGAGCCAGAAAGTGAATTTTGTTATTCTTTTGATTTTTCGCCAGAGTGGATTGATGCAGTTTGTTATAAGGGATATTTTCCAATGGCAAATGATTTGGGTAATTTTATAGAAGATATTGAAGATTTTCCCTTAAAAGAACTTTTGCTAATTAAACATCATAAAGAACGAGCAATCTTGAAACTTTCGGAAGCGCATTTTTCAAAAAAATTGTCAAAGTATTGTGATAATCTTGAATTTTCTATCGATGAAGATTTTGAAGGATGTGTTCAAGGTCTTTTAGAAACATATAAAGATACTTGGCTTTTTCCTAAATTAGTTGAATCCTTTAGGCAAATTCACAATGGAGCTTTTACAAAATACGGAACAAAAATTCATAGTGTGGAAGTTTGGGATAAATCTACTAACGAATTAGTTGCAGGTGAAATTGGTTTTAGAAATGGTCACTTGTATTCAAGTCTTTCTGGATTTAGAAAACGAAATCATGTTGGAAATATTCAAATGGCTGCTCTTTGTCAATTTATGAAAGAAAAAAAGTTAGAATACTGGGATTTTGGAATGTACATTCCTTACAAAATGGATTTAGGTTGCAAACTTTATTCAAGAGAAGAATTTTTTGCACTTCATAAAACCTTAAAAGACGGAATTGTAGATTTTTCCTGCAAAAGACGACCTATTGTGTTGATGTAAGAATTTGTGTTACAAAAAAAAAGCTTCCCGATAAACAAAAGTGAATTTCTCATTTTCTGTTTTATCGAAAAGCATTTTTTTTTAGAATAAATTTTATTCAGTTTTTACAAAATATCTTCTGCAAGTTTTTCTAATCCGTTTACAGTTTCATCGTTCATTGCAGTTTTGATAGTTACAACTGTTGGACAGAAAGTTATATTTTTGCTATTTTCAAACATCTTTGTCATAACTTTTGCAGCAAGTGGATTCCATGTTCCATTTTCAATTAAGCCGATTTTTCGGTTTTGATAATTTCTGTCTGTTAGGTGATGAATAAAATCTTTCATGAATGGAAAAATATCATTTGTGTAAGTTGTTGTTGCTAAAATAATTTTTCCGTATTTAAAAGCATCTTCTACACATTCTGCCATATCTTCACGGGCAAGGTCTGCTACAGCAACTTTTGGACAACCTTTTGCTTTTAGAATTTCAGCAAATTTTTCAACTGCTTTTTTTGTGTTTCCGTAAACAGAAGTGTATGCAATAAAAACTCCTTCTGATTCTACGCTGTAAGAAGACCAAGTGTCATAAAGGTTTATGTAGTAATCAAGATTTTCTGTTAAAACAGGTCCATGGAGAGGGCAGATAACTTTTACTTCAATTCCTGCAAGTTTTTTTAATACTGCTTGAACTGCATCTCCAAATTTTCCTACAATACCAAAGTAATATCGGCGAGCTTCACAAGCCCATTCTTCTTCAACATCTAATGCTCCAAATTTTCCAAAACCGTCTGCACTGAATAAAACTTTTTCGCTGCTTTCGTAAGACATAATTACTTCTGGCCAGTGAACATTTGGGGCTGCAACAAAATTCAATGTGTGTTTTCCAAGTTCAAGAGTGCTTCCTTCTGCCACAACAATTTGTCTATCTTCAAAATCTGTTCCAAAGTAATTTTTCATCATTACAAAGGCAAGTTTTGAAGAAACAATTTTTGCAGTTGGGAAGGTTTCCATAAACTTTGCAATATTTGCAGAATGATCCATTTCCATATGATGTACAACTAAAAAATCTGGAGATTTGTTTCCAATAACATTTTTTATGTTTGAAATCCATTCATCTCCAAAATTTTGATCAACGGAATCCATTACAGCAATTTTTTCGTCTATGATAAGATAGGAATTGTACGCCATTCCGTTTGGTACAGCATACTGTCCCTCAAATAAATCAATTTTATGGTCGTTTACACCAACATATTTTATTTCATTTGTAATTTGCATATTTCCTACCTTTAATTATGAAGATTTTTTTCTCTTTTTAAGAAAGAATAGTAAAGTTAAACTTATTAAACAAACGATTATGGCTTGAATAATAATCCAATAGAATACTCCGATTTTTCCGTTGCCAATTTGGAAACAAGAATTTACTCTATAATCTAGGAAGAAGTAAGGTACAAATCTGTTTCCTCCAAAGGTAATTCCAAGTTTTGTACAAATCATTACAAATCCAAGATAAATTAAAGGAGTGATTAATCCTAGTATAAATGTTTTTTTTGTAATTTTCAATTTATAGTCAAAGACAAAAAAGTCCACTAAAGAAAGGAGCGGTACAAAAATATGTGTAAAAAAGTTTGCTGTAGTAAGTGGATTTATCACATAATCCTGAGATAAACTTTGTGGGTATAAGATTAAATTAAAAACAAGTCCTGTTAAAGTAATTGCAACAGTAAAAATAAATTTTAAAACGTAAACAATGTTAGGTACTTCCCCTGATTTTCTGAGTAAACAAATAATTGTTATCAAACTTATAATTCCAATTTCAATGTTGCTTTGTATTGTGTAATATAGGAAATGACTTGGATTAAAATATCCTTCTTGAATTAAAGAAGCGTAAACTCCAATTACAACTCCTATAATCAAAATAATTTTTACGATAATTGAAGAAAATTTTTCTCCTTTTGGAATAGGTAATAACATTCTAGTTTCCTTTTTGTATTGTGAAAATCCTTCTTTTCTTGATTGATGACCTTCTGCCAATGGAATACTAATAAATAAAAATAAAAGAGTGTTTGCAAAGGCTCCAAGAAGCATAACTGGATTTTTGTTCATTGCAAAGAAAGCTGAAAGTCCAATTCCCCACCACATTAAAATTTCTCCAAGATAATTTGGATGACGGGAATTTTTCCATAAGCCTTCTCGAATAAAGCCGTAACTTGATGTGTTTGAAGAATCTTTGCTTTTTGCTTTTCTAAATTTGTGCATTTGAATATCAGCAATTCCTTGAAGTGTAGCAGCAAAAATTGAAAGTGCAAAACACAAAATATTTATCCAAGAAAATTGTAGGGGCATTTCACTTTGAAAAACAAAAACTGCTGGAAGAATACATGCGTAAACTATCAAAGTAGGCACCATGTGAATTCCAACAAAATTTACGATAGGATAAAAGAACTTAGTTTTTTCTTTTAACATTGTGTATCGCCAATCTTGATGATCTAAACCTTTAAATGTGTATGCCCAGTTTGCAGTAAGCCTAATTGCCCAAAATAAAACTGCAACAAGTAAAAGTATTCTTAAAGGTGTAATTTGTTTATCAACTGCAAAAGCTACCAAAATTACTGGCGGTTGAACGCTCCAATATGGATCGTAAACAGATGCGTTTTTGAAAATTACGCTAAAAACAAAAGTGATAATAGTTGCAATAACATCTGCAACTAAAAGACGCCAATAAAATGGAATTGATTCATCTAAATATTTATAAATGGCAATTCCTGCAACAGTTGCAATAACATATACAACTAAAATAACCAAAAAACTTAAAAATCTTTTTTCATTTGCTTTCATATTTCTAGTTTAATATAGATTTTTTGTTTTGTACAAGTAGAAAAAATATTTTCTTGCTCTCTTGTATTTTCTTGTATATAATTCTTTTTATGGCTGAAAATTTTACATCAAAATCTGATTTTACTTCTTCATTTAATATTGATAAAAAATATTGCTTTAGAGTTTCTCTTATTTATTTTGCTAGCGTTCTTTTTGCAAATTTTATGGCTCAGTTGATTCCTATTTCTATGAATTTTCCTGTAACACTTACTGAAGATATGATTAAATGGAAAGAATTTGTTGATTCAAACGATGTGTTGATAAATACTTTAACTATTCTTGTTTTTGCAATTCCATCATTAATTTGTTTATGCTACAGTTTTTCTATGCTTTTTGCAAAAGATGATTTGACTGTTGCAAAAAAAGTAGTAAATCTACCCTTAAAATTTTCTCTGTGGGGAATTGTTGGTTGGATATTAAATTATTTTTTAGAAATAATTTTTTGTATTTATGCAAAAAAAACTATGGGAATTAATCTTTCATACATTTTGATTAGTTCTTTTGTTTTTTATATTCTGGAAGCTATTTTTAGTTTTGTTGTTTCTTATTTTGTAACAGAAACAGTAAATCGAAGCGCAGTTTTGCCTCGTCTTTTTCCTAATGGGCAAGTTTCAAAAATTCCTGGAGTTAAGAAATTTTCATTAAACTTTTTATTTTTCATATTTTTTATTACAGTTTCACTTTTCCCGATTATTTTTATTTTATCCTCTTTCGTTTCAATTCAAATAAATAATCAGATTCCTATAAATTGGAATACAATAATAATGTCCATTGTTCTTTTTGTAAGTTCTCTTGCATTAACAATTGTTTTTATGCGAGTTTTTACTGTTCCTTTGAAAAAACTTACTGAAGGAACTGAAAAAATCAAAAAAGGTGATTATTCTGTAAAAGTAAAAAATATTTCTAATGATGAATTAGGTGTTTTAAGTGATACTTTTAATGAAATGACAGAATCTTTAAAAGAAAAAGAATTTATCCGTGATACCTTTGGAAAAATTGTTGATCCAGAAGTACGTGACCATCTTTTAAGTGGAAATATTTCTCTTGGTGGCGAAAATTGTGATGTTACAGTTATGTTTTGTGATATTCGAGGATTTACTTCAATGTCAGAAAATATGGAGCCTTCGTCAGTTGTTAGTTTGTTAAATCAATATTTTACCCAAATGGGAAAATGTATTTCAAATAATCATGGTGTTATTAATAAATACATTGGAGATGCAGTTATGGCAATTTTTGGTGCTCCTGTAAAATCAGAAAATCATGCTTTAAATGCCTACAATGCTTGTATCGAAATGAAAAAATCCTTAGTAAATCTAAATGAAAAGTTTGCAAAAGAAGGATTTTATAAAATCTCTTTTGGAATTGGGTTGCATTCAGGTTCAGTTCTTGCAGGAAACATTGGAGCAGAGAATCGAATGGAATATACTGTAATTGGAGATACTGTAAATACTGCAAGTAGAATAGAATCCCTTTGTAAAATTTACAATACAGATTTATTACTTTCTGAAAATACAGCAAAACAAATAAGTTCTTCAAAAGAAAACCTTAACTTAAAATTTGTAGCCGATGCTGAAATCCGTGGAAAAACAGAAACTGTAAAATTGTACACTTGGTAAATATAGATTATTATTTGTGTTATAATAACAAAATCAAATTTCATAAAGGATATTACTATGGCAAAAACTAAAACATCAAAATCAACAAATGCAACATTGGGCTTTGAACAGC
>CALBXN010000200.1 GCA_937890485.1 uncultured Treponema sp. | reverse complement strand
ATAGTATTAAAAATAAAACAATTCCTTCAAAAAAGGCTTCGTAAAGTTGGCTTGGGTGACGAGGTAAATTTATCAATCTTGCGTTTTCTGCGATTGTTAATCCTGCATTTTCTGCAAATTCTTTTACCCATGGAATTGAAACTGAAAATCTCTGAGCTCCAGGAAAAATCATTCCCCAAGGCATAGTTGTTATTCTTCCGTAAAGTTCTCCGTTTAAGAAGTTTCCGATTCTTCCAAAGGTGTATCCAAGAGGAATTGCAACAACCATGGCATCAACCCATTTCCAAAGAGGGCGTTTATGAGTTAAGCACCAAATTATCATTCCTAAAAGACCGCCAATAACTCCACCGTGAAATGACATTCCTGCAAGACCTGTAAATTGTCCAGCTTCGTTGAAGGGCCAGAAAATTAACCAAGGTTTTTGTCTGTAAAGTCCTGATGTGTCGTAAACTAGGGCAGAAAAAATTCTTGCTCCTAAAAGTAGGAATAAAACTCCAAAACCAAAAAATCCGAATAAATCATCATCTGTGGTGGTTTGACCTGGAGAATCCAAAGCCCCTTCTTTTCTTAACTTGCTTAAGATAAAGTAGGCTGTTCCAAAGGCAAAAATGTACATTAAGCCATACCAACGTAAAAGTCCTAAAAAAGGAACTCCTGGGAAGATTTCTGGATGAATCCATGATGGGTAATTAATTGCTAAAAACATCAAATTTTGTATCCTTGTTGTACTGCTTTTAATAGTTTAGATTTATATAAATTATTTTCTTTTCTAAGTTGAGTTATCTCGTATTGCTGAGATTTTATGGTTTCTGCTAAATCATTCATGGTTAATGCACCTGTTCCCAATAAATCTTCTACATACGAAAGTTTTGATTCAAAATCTTCGGCGGCTTCGTTTTCGGCATTTTGAAAACTATCAATTCCGTTGTCAAAAGTAAGGGTTTCTGATTGCAAAACTTTATCCGCAATTCTAGAAATCGCTTGAGAAATCATTGCTTGAGGTTTATAAACTGTAATTGGCAATCTTGAAGCTAATGCAACATCTTGCATTGAATCTTTGTAAATTACACCTAAATGTTCTAAATCAATTCCTAAATATTCGCTACAAGAACGACGAATTTTTTGTGCTTTGTCTGCATCTTTAGGGTCGTCAATCATATTGAGAATCAAGCGAGGTTTAAATTGCTTCATTCTGTGTTTAAAAACTGCTGCACTTGTTGGATCAATTTTTTCTATTGATTCTGCAAGGCGAGGAATGTAAAGCCGTTGCAAAGATTTTGTATCTTTTTTTAGTTCTTCTAAAAAGGCATAGGCTTTAGAATTTTTTTTGAAAGAATTGTACATCAATCTAAAAACTGCGTTTTTCAAAAAAAGATAACCGTTTAAAGTTGCTGTTACAGTTGGTGCTGTTACGATAATTCCTTGAGGCGAAAGCAAAAAGAAATCTAAAATTGTAAGATGTGTTCCTGCTCCTAAATCAAGAATTAAGTAATCTGCATCTATATTTTGAAGTTTTTTTATTAAATCATTTTTTTGAGAAAGTTTAATTGCAGTAAGACCAGGAATTTCAGCATCCCCTGGAATAAAATATACATTATCGTAATCTGTAGGGATTATTAAATCTTGAAAACTAGATTGTCCTCCAATATATGTTCCAATTCCTGCTTTTGGAGATTGTTGCCCAATTACAAGATGTAAATTTGAAGCCCCTAAATCTAAGTCTACAAGAACAACTTTTTTTCCTGCTTTTCCGAGAGTAACTGCTAAGTTTGCAGAAAGAAGGCTTTTTCCAACTCCACCTTTCCCACTGGCAATAGGAATTATTTGCATAAATTATTTTCTTCCTCTGTTTTAGGTTTTTTAATAAACAATAATCCTATTATAACATCTATTAACAAAAAAAACATCATAAAAAACAATGTTGCTATTGAATAAAATTGTGAAAATCTTACTTGAACTGCGGCTTCTGCAAAAGTTGCACCAAAATATGCTGCAAAACTTACAACAGACATTAATTTGGATAGAGATATAAAAAATCTTAATTCCTTGAATTTATCTTCATTTGAAAGATAAATAATTATCATCATTAAAGGAACGATAATTAAAGGAACTGAAACATACCAAGATAAACTTTGATAAGGAATATCTTGAACAGGAGCGGCTTTTAGAATAAAAACAATTCTTACAATTTCGTATAGTAAAAAAACAATAAACTTAATAGAAATTTTTTTCATAAAATGAAGTCTATGTTACTAATAATAATTGGTCAATCCCTGTTGACAATTTTTTTTTAGGGCGTACAATAAAAGTATGGATATTTCACAAAAAATTAGTTCTCCTATTAAAGTAGGTTTATTTGTTTTTGCAATAGTTTTTTCGCTATATGCAGTTTTTACCCCAAGTTTGTTTGCTCAAACTAATAAAGATGTTGATGCAAAATCAGCCGCAAAGGTTTCACAATATATGCAACTTATCAATAGTGTTTTTGGTTTTGTTTTGCAAAATTATGTTGATGAAGTTGACCCAGAAGTAATTTATGCAGGTGCTTTAAAAGGAATTATGGATTCTCTTGAAGACCCTTATTCAACATATCTTGATACAACAAGTATGCGTAGTCTAAACGATACAACTGTTGGAAATTTTGGTGGTGTTGGATTATCAATTTCAAAGCCAGTTAATTCTACAGCCGAAAAACCAGCTTATGTTGAAGTTGCTTCTCCTATTGAAGGCGGACCTGGATATAAAGCAGGAATTCACGCAGGAGATTTATTGATTTCTATAAATGGAACTCCAACTCAAGATATCACTATGGATGAAGTTTTAGGAATGTTGCGTGGAAAAATTGGCGAAAGTGTTGATGTTGTTGTTCGTCGTGGAAAAAACATGGAATTTCCTGTAACTTTGGTTCGTGAACTAATTGAAGTTCCTACAGTAAAGTTTGGAATGATTGACGATAAGAATGCAAAAATTGGTTATCTAAGAATTATCGAGTTTACACCACAAACCGCACAAAGAGTTCAAGATGCAATAGATTCCTTTAAGAAAAATAATTTTACTGGAATGATTATCGATTTACGAAATAATCCAGGAGGATTGATTACAAGCGTTGCTGATGTTGCAGACAAATTTATTGATAGTGGAATTATTGTTTCTACAAAAAGTAGAATTTCTGAAGCTGCTTCTGTATATACTGCAACTCCTGATGCAACTACAATGCCAAAAGGTATTCCTA
This sequence comes from uncultured Treponema sp., assembly GCA_937890485.1. Taxonomy (GTDB): domain Bacteria; phylum Spirochaetota; class Spirochaetia; order Treponematales; family Treponemataceae; genus RGIG9060. Next base: position 3,092 of record CALBXN010000200.1, on the reverse strand, counting down.
TTGTAGTTTTGATAAATAAAGGTTCTGCAAGTGCATCCGAAATTTTAGCAGGAGCATTAAAGGATTATCACTTAGCTTATCTTGTAGGAGAAAGAACTTACGGAAAAGGTTCTGTTCAACAAGTTATTCCGCTTTACAATGCTGATGGGGTAAAACTTACAATGGCAAGATACTACACTCCTTCAGATGTAAATATTGATAAAATTGGAATTCCACCAGATATGGAAGTAAAAGTTCCAGATTTAACTGAAGAGCAAGAAAAAAGCTATGTTGAATTGATAAACAAAGCTGAAATTGAAAAATATGTTGAAGAACATCCAAATATGAATGAACATGATATTGCAGTTTATGCAAAGGCTTTAACATATACATATAAATTAGATGAAAAACTTTTGCGCCGTCTTATCAGAATTGAAGTTGAAAGAACAAGAGAGCCAAGTCTTTACGATTTAGATTATGATGATCAACTAAAAGAAGCTATCAGAATTATCGAATCAGAAGATTTTGAAAAACTTGTAAAATCAACAAAGACTTTGAAAGAATTACAAGAACAAGCCTTGCTAGAAGATAAGTCGCTTTCAAAAGATTCTAAAGAAGATAAAAACTAATATGCGACAATATATAGCTTCAAGTATGCCTGACAAAAATGGACAACTTACCGTTAGCGGAAAAGATTTTAAATATCTTTGTCAGGTGTTGAGGCTTAAACTTGGAGATATTGTTCAAGTACGATTTCCAAATCAAGAACTTTCAAATATGGAAGTTTTTAAGTTGCAAGCAAAACAACTGATTCTTGTAAAAACTTTGTCTGAATCGGTTGATAAATTTTTAGAAACTGGAGTTTCAGCAAGTTCTCTGGAAAATATAAAACTTCCAGAAATTTGGCTTTTTCAATTTTTGCCTAAACTTCAAAAAATGGATGGAATTATTCGTCAAAGTACAGAATGTGGTGTTTCAAAAATCATTCCTGTTCTTGGAGAGTTTAGTGGAAAAGATTTTAATTTGAAAGGTGATGATTTTGAAAAAGTTAATCGTTGGGAGCGAATTGTAAAAGAAGCTAGACAACAAAGTGGTTCGGCAATAAGTACTTCAGTGGAAAAACCTTTGGTAATAGAAGATGCTTTAAAACTTTGGAATGAAAATTTACAAAATGGAATTGGTTTTATTTTGCATGAAGCAAGTATTGCTAAAAAAAATATATTTTCAGTATTGAAAGAAAATACTAATATAAATAAAATTGGAATTGCAGTTGGTTCTGAAGGTGGAATCTCTGAAAAAGAGATTTCTATTTTACAAGAAAATGGTTTTTATCTTGTTCATTTTAAGACAAATGTTTTAAGAACTGAAACGGCAAGTCTTTATGGGATTGCTGCAATTCAAACTGCTATTACGGAGTTGGAAGAATGGCACACACACGAATAAATTTTTTGTCAGTTCATGTGGATATTATTCCAGAACAGAATCTTGCTCAAAAAATAACTGAAATATCTCAAAATATGACTTCATCGCAAATTTGTTTTGTTACAATCTGGGATATTTTAAAAGCAAGAATGAATCAAGATTATATGAGTTGTCTAAAAAATGCTGCTTTAGTAATTCCAATTTCTAAAAGTATTATATCAGGTGCTTCATTTTTAAAATTGAAAGTTCCTGTTAGATATAATCCTTTTAAGGCTGTAATTAGTATAATGAATGCTCTGGATAAAAACTATCGTACATTATATATGTTAGGAAGTCGTCGAGAATCTTTGATGGCAGCAGAGAAAAATGTTAGAGCTACTTTTTCAGGGCTTAGAATTGTAGGGCGTTATGTTGGATATTATCCAAAATCTTCAGAATCTGATATTGTTGAAGCAATTTTTAAGGCAGCTCCTGCGTTGACTTTACTTAGTGATGGTGTTTCTGGTGGCGATATGTGGTATTACCGCAGACGAAAAAAATTTACACTAGGTAAAAATGAAAAAGATTGCCCTAGAATATTTCTGTATTACAAAGATTGTTTTGGCATTTTTTCTAAACGAAAACGACGTGTTTCCGAAGATTTATTCGATAAGGGATTAGAACTTCTTCCTGAAATTATAAGAAATCCATTTAAGATTTTTTTGATTTTTCCGTATTTGTGGTATTTAATCGTACTTTTGTGGTATAAGATTTTTAAGAAATAAAAAAGCGTCGTTTGGGAAAGTGTAGTTAAATTAGGTTTCAAAGGACGCTTTTTTAGAATTAATGTTTATTTTAAAAGTCGAGTTAAAACAGGATCTTTTTGTCGCCAGTTTTTATTCACTTTTACTTGCAAGTCTAAATCAACTCTGTAATCAAAAATTTTACGCATTTCTTTTATAGATTCGATTCTGATTGTTTTTATCATAGAAGCGCCTTTCCCGATAACCATTCCTTTTTGGCTATCTCGTTCTACAACTAAAAACGCTCTAACCCAAAGTTCCTTGCCGTTTTTGCGCATTTCCATATCAGCAACATCTACATAAATTGCGTGAGGAAGTTCGTCATGCAAACGATTGATTGCTTGTTCACGGATAATTTCTGCAATTCTAAAATCTACTTCTTGGTCAGTGTAAAATTCTTCTGGATAAAGATGTTCAGCTACAGGTGCAAAATCATAAAGTCCCCGTAAAAGTTCATTTATTCCAATATCATTTTGTGCGGAAATATCAAAAACATGATTTGCAGTAATTTTTGGAAAACTTTCTGTTACAAAAAGTCTAGATTTTGAAACATTTGCTTCTGGTAAATCAATTTTATTTATTGCAACCACAACTTTTTCTGAATAAGGTTTTAAAAGTTCTGCGGTAAGTTGTTCTTCTTCACCTGGAGTTCTACTTGCATCTATTAAATATAAAATTGCGTCGCAAGAATCTAATTGTTCTTTTGTTAAAGAACGAAGTTTCAAATTGAATTTTTTTTCGGAATTGTGATAACCTGGCGTATCGATAAAAACAAGTTGCCCAAGATTTGTATTGATAATTCCTTTTACAGCATTTCTTGTAGTTTGTGGAACAGGAGAAACGATAGAAATTTTTTCGCCACTAGCTGTATTTAAAAAAGTAGATTTTCCAACGGAAGGGCGACCGATT
>CALBXN010000199.1 GCA_937890485.1 uncultured Treponema sp. | reverse complement strand
TCTAGCGAAGCGTCAAGGGAGCAATGCAGTTTGTTTTTTTTAGAATAACATATTTCTGATACTAATTATTTTGCAAAGTTTATTTCTTCTTTTTTGTGGCAACTACAGTTTTATCATCATCAGTTGATTTTTTGGATGTTGATTTTTTTGCAGAAGAACTTGTTTTTTTAGCAGAAGTCTTTGCTGTAGAATCTTTTTTTGCAGTAGTTTTCTTTGTAGAACTTGCAGTTTTTGTAGACTTTGCACCAGATTTTGCTGTAGAAGATTTTTTATCTGTAGCAGATTTTTTTGCTGTACTAGTTTTCTTTTCAGCTGTAGCTTTGGCTGTTGTTTTTTTAGAAGAACTTGTCTTTGCCTCAGTTTTTTTTGCAGAACTAGATTTTTTTGCAGTTGACTTTGCTTTTGCAGTAGATTTTGAGTCAGCTTTTTTTGCAGTTGACTTTTTTGAAGAAGTTGTTTTTTCTTCTTTTGCTGAAATTTTTTCTACAGACTTCTTAGCCTTTTTATTAGTTTTTTTGTTTGGCCAACAAAGTTTTGTAACAATCATTTCTGCTAAATCTTCACCAATAACTTTAGAATCATTCATTGGAACATTTGATTCATTATGCAAAGCAGATTGAAACAATCTTGAAAGTGTTTGCTGAATATCATCTTGTTGGAAAACAATCAAAGAAAAGTTATTTCCTGATGGTTTTAAAACTGTAAAAGAAGTCATAACCATCTGAGGTTCTTTGTTATACATAACTTTGTATTGATTTTTACAAGTATAGATGTTCAAATCATTAAACCGTAAAGGAATTTGATATTTTGATGGTCGAACATAAGGCTCTTGAGATTTATGATTATAAGATGATGGTTCTACCAAAATATAAATTTTCTTTCCATTAGATTGGAATGTTAAAGAATCATTAGAAGCAAAAAAGTTTTTTACTTCAGAATAAGAAATAACTTCCAAAATACTATATGGTGTATCAGGTAAATAAAATGCAGAAATTACATATCCTTCATCTTTTGGTAACATATTTTTTTCGTATGCTTCATATAATTCCATTGCTCTTAATGCCATAATTTATCAATTCCCCTTAAAAATTTATTTATCAATTACAGATTATAAAGCCTAGTATCTAAAAAAGCAAACATTTTTTTACAAGAGAATCAAAAAGACCTTTTATTTCTATGGATTTTTTGCCTTTTTCAACAGATAAAATTCCGTAGCATTTGCCGTCTTCACTTTTAGGAATTGAAATTGAACCTGGATTCACAAAAATTAAAGCATTTTCTTCTTGGATTTTTGGAATATGAGTATGCCCCGAAAGAACTACAGTTTTTGCAGGAAGAAATTTTGACAATTCTTCAGGTGTGTTTTTATGTCCATGATGAAGATAAACTGAAATATCATCCATAAAAATTCTACAGGAAGATTCTAAAACAGGAAATTCCAACATCATTTGGTCTACTTCACTATCACAATTTCCTCTAATTCCAATTATTTTTTTCTTGTATTCGTTTAATAAAGATGCACTTTGTTTTGTGTCATAACCTTCAGGTAAAGGATTTCTAGGACCATGATTTAAGTAGTCACCTAGAATAATCAATTTATCAGCTTTTTCTGATTCAAAAACCTTTATTGCTTGTTGCAAATCTAAAAAACTTCCATGAATATCGGAAATAAACATAAATTTCATATAAAATTCCTTAAAATTAAGATTTTCGCATTTTTATTACATAATCAGGATCAAATTGATATGCCATATCATCATTACCAATTTCGAAATAGGCTTGAGCAAGTTTTGTTTTTATCCTTGGATTTTCTTTGAATTTTTGAAAACCACTACGCAAAATTGAAATTGCATAATCATAATTTTTTTGCCTAAGAGCAAGACCTGCTTCAATCAAAACTCCATCTACATCAATTCCATAATTTTGATGCCACAATTTTGCAAAGTTTGCAGCATTTTCAATCAAATCTAATTTTATCAAACAGTAAATGTAATTTTGCATTAAATTTCTATCGTCGGTGTTTTCTTGAAGTAAAGTTCTATATGCCATGGCACTTTTTTGATAATCCCCTGCTCTACGACGATAAGTTGCTAAATTTCTAGTTAACATAAGTGGATGTTTTGAATAAGGAATGAATAATTCAACTTGGTCAGCAGCTTTTTTCCATTTTTTAAGGGATGTAAGATATTTTATAAATTCTTTTCTGATAGAATTATTTTGTGGCCATTTTTTTAAGTAAGTTTCGTAAGATTTTATAAGTTTTGATTTATCATTTAAATCTTCGTAGCAATCAATTAAAAATAGATGAGAATTTTCATCCTGAGGATTTATTTCTATCAATCGATTAAACCAACCACAAGCTAAATCTGGTAAATCCGAATCTAAATATGCTTGAGCTAAAATTGACATTAAAACAGTATCAGCAGGATTTTTTGCATAAACATCTTGTACTTTTTTTAATATTTGAGAACTATCTTTGTTTAGTTTTGCGTCACAAATTACAGAATAATATTCTAAAGTTTCAGAATCAATAATTTTTGAAAAAGAACTGTTTAACGCAGAATCAAGTTTTTCCCAATCTTCCATTGCAAGATAGGTCATTAAAATTCCATAGATTGCACCTTTATTTTGAGAATCTAAATTTCTTGCTTTGGTAAAATGATTTAAGGCTTCTTGATATTTACCTAAATTTCGAGAAGCTTCTCCCATAAAACAATGAACAATTCCATCTGAAGAAAATTTTGTAATATAAACTTTTCCTGTTTGAATTACATTTTTCCATTTTTCATTAAAAAGACTGGTTTTCATCATATTTATAGCAGTTGCTCTTTCGTCTTGAAAAATGTCTTTGCTTTCAAAGCCTGAATTTGGAAATTTCTCATTTAATTCTTTGGCAAGTTTTTGTGCTTCTTCATTTTTTCCCATGGAAACAAGAATAGAAATTTCGTACCAACGCAAAGAGGCATCTTCTGGTTCTAATTGAATTGCTTTTTGATATGAATTTAATGCTTCTTGTAAAAATCCTAAATCTCTAAAAGAATGTCCTTGATAAACATAAAGCATAACTGCTTCCATTCCGTTATCAATTAAAAAATTAAACATTTTTGCAGAAAGTTCTGGATTTCCTTCGTTGTAAGTTCTAACTGCTTTTACTAAAAGTGAATTTTGATAGCCTTGATTCAGTCTTTCATCCTCTGGGGCGATATAAAGAGCCGCTTCAAAAGTTGATAAGGCTAAATCTATTTGTTTGGATTTAAAATATGCTGTTCCAAGCAAAGCTAAGGTTGTATCTGAATTTGGTTTTAGTTCTAGACTTTTCTTTAAGCAAGAAATTGATAAATTCCAAGATTCCATTGCAAGATAACTTCTTCCTAGAAAAAACCAACCGTTCCAATCTCCACTTTTTATACTTAAAAAATAATTTAAGGCCGCCACCGCCAAGGAATATTCTCCAATAGCGTGATATGAACGGCCAAGATAAACTAAAATTTCGGGTTTCCAAGCAACTCCGTCAACAACTAAGGATTCTAAAAGATTTATTGCCTTTTTATAATCTCGTTTTTGACCAGCTTTAACTGCTAATTGAAAGACTTGTTCCCTATCCACCCGATAATTTGCCATTTATTTTTTTCCTGCTTGTACCAAAGTAATAGCAGAAGTTGTAAAACATGCTGAAATAATAAACGAAACAATAGGAATATCAGAATATGAACTAAACGCACTAATGCCTAAGAATTTAAACGGAGTATTGCCAACAATAGAAGAATTGGAAAAGGGATTAATGGTAAAAGGATAAAACAGGAAATAAATACTTAAAAATAGGTGTAAATGTAAATAAACTACAGGATGGCATTTGTAAAAGCTATAGCAACATTTCCTTTTCTTTTGCGTCTAACTGTTATAGAATGATAATTATACAAGGAGGTTGTATTATGAAGAGCATACATAAATGTTTCGGTTGTTTAGTGCTAATGCTGTGGATATTATGTGCAGGCTGTTCTGCTACCAGTACCGACTATCCTGCGGCTATTATGGTGGACGGCGAAATATATTTGTACAGTGTTGTACCTATGGCCGGTGAAGTAGACGAAAGTGCCATTATCGGATA
>CALBXN010000198.1 GCA_937890485.1 uncultured Treponema sp. | reverse complement strand
TAACTTCAACTTAATGTTCTTATCTTTTAGCTTTTTTTCAATATTTTTGGTAATCTTATCTCTTGCTTTACTCATGCTTTATAGCCTTTTCTTTTATTATTTTCTTTTGAATAGTTGGTAGTTTTTCTAAAGGCATTTCAACTCCTAAATCACCTCTTGCAATCACAGGTGCTTCTATCGGTTTTTCCTTTCGCTATTATATGGATGGGATTGTTGCAAATGATGCTGTGAAGATGATCGCGCTGAACGGGGTATATCCGAGTGCAGAAAATATTCAGAACCGCAGTTATCCTATTGTTGCGGAATTCTATGCTATCTATCGTGCGGGTAATGAGAATGAGAATATTCCTGTTCTGATTGATTGGATTCTATCAGAAGAAGGACAAGAAATTATTGAAAAAAGTGTTAAGTTTCGTTTGGTATTAGCAAGGTTTCTAAAACATTTCCGGCATTTTTGTTGTGTGAAATTATCGGATGCACGTAAAAATTAAATGTTGTAGATATTTGTGCATGACCTAACCTTGCAGCTACAACTGCTATATCTATATGGTTTTTTAGTTGATCTATATTAGTATCTTTTATACCTCCATCCATTTCAATTGTGATGGTTTTATTTATTTTTTTTATTTGTTTAGTAATTTTAACTAACACAATTTTTTCACAAACTAAAGAAGATTATGATTTGTTAAAAAAATGTGATTCTACTACGAGTTTTGTAGATACAGATTTTTCAGCAGAATATACTCTCGTTCAAGATAGACCAGGAAAAGGGAAATCAGTAACAGATGCAATCATGTACAGACGAGATAAAACATCAAATTATACAATTTTAATTACTTCACCTGCACAAGACAGAGGAAAGGGTTATTTACAAATTGAGTCAAATGTATGGTTTTATGATCCTGTTGATAGAAAATTTACATTTTCAAGCAAAAGAGATAAATTTCAAAATACAAACGCAAATACTTCGGATTTTGCACCAATGAATTTTTGTTCAAATTATAATATAATCTCTGCAATACCTAAAAAACTTGGAGCTTATGATTGTATACTATTTGAATTAGACGCAAAAGTGGATGATGTTGTTTATCCTAAAGTAAAAGTATGGGTGACAAAAGATGATGGATTGATAAGAAAAAAGGAAGATTACTCACTTTCTGGTCAATTGTTAAGAACTATAGCAATTCCTTCATATCAATTGATTGGAAAACGTTCAATTCCAGTAAGTATGCTTATAGTAGACAACTTAAAAGGAAAAAAAATTAACGATAAAATGCAATATGAAAAAACTCAAATCACGATAAAGAATGTTTCTTTTGCAAAACAAAAAGATTCTGTATTTACTAAGGCATATTTTGAAATGATGGGGAATCGTTAAGAGTTTTAGATGAAAAAATTTCTTTGTTATTTTATTTTTATAATTTTCTCAATTTTTACTTATTCACAAGAAAATGGAGATTTATCCTTTTCTGTTGAAAATTTACAAAATGATAATACAAATTCATTTACAGAAAATTTAGATAACGAAGAAATTGATAATTCAACAGATGATTTTGACGATTTTGATAGTTTGTTTGCAGAAGCTGAGGATGTTGTTGTAGAAGAAAAGGCAACACCTCCAACTCCAATTGAAAACACAAAAAAACAATCTATAAGCTTTACTGGTTTTTTAGATACAGACTTAGGAGTTGGTTTTTCAATTTCACCTAATGATTACTTTAGTCCCTTAGCCTATTTATCCTTAGAAAATTATTTATACATGAATGCAAGAGCAAGTGATATTTTTGGAATAAGAGCTTCTATAAAAACGCTATTTCCAAATTTTACACTTAGTTTACACGAACTCTATTTTGATTACCTTTTATTAGATTTTTTGTATATTCAAGTTGGAAAAAGAGATATAACTTGGGGAAATACTGAATTATTTGAAAATAATATTTTATCAGATTCCGTTAATGGTGCTTCTGTAGGATTGTCTTTTAATTTATTTAATACAAATTTTTCTGGTATTGTGTTATCTCAAATGTCTTGGGGAAACAATCCTGTTCCAAACTTTTCGAATCTATCTTTTGCAGGATCTATAGAAAGAGTTTTTGGAAAATTACAATTAAATCTCTTTGGTAGAAAATGGGCATCGGAAGATTCAAAACACAAAAATCCTTTAATCGGTTTAGAGAGTAAGATTAATTTATGGGGATTTGATTTATATAACCAAACTTATTCACATATTAAATTTGATTTTAATAAATTTGAGAATACTAAACTTGATAAATTATATTTTACTATGGGATTAATGAAAGATTGGGAAAACCCAAGAATTGGTTTTATTATAGAATATCAATGGATTTTTTATGACAAAACATTGAATCCTACATCAAAAGATAGTCATAAATTGTATTTTAAAGGACTTATTTCAAGATTATTCAAAAGTACATCAAAATTAGGTTTAGAGTTTGAACATGATTTTGTAAATAATATTGGTATTATAACACCAGGATATATTTATTATGCTTTAACACATACAGATATTAAATTTGGTATTCCAATTACTTATTCACCAGAAACTTGGGCAATTGTACCTGCAGTTGCATTAACATTTGAATGGAAATACTAATTACAAATTTAAATTAGAATCTATTAGTAAATAAAAAAGGCTATCAAAATAAATATACAGAAAAACTGTATTATTTTTGATAGCCTTTTTGTGTTTATATAACTTTAATTAACCTTCAAAATCTTCAGGAAAATCTGCATTTGTATAAACATTTTGAACATCATCATCTTCTTCAAGACGATCAATGAGTTTTTGTACTTTTGCAGCTGTATCTTTATCAATTGCAGAATATGTATCAGGAACCATTGAAACTTCAGCAGAAACTGATTCGTATCCTTTTTGATTTAATGCTTCAAGAACTTCTTCGAATGCAGAAGGATCTGTTGTAACTGTTACAACACCATCTTCTGTAACGATATCGTCTGCACCTGCTTCTAAAGCAGCATCCATGATTTCATCTTCATTTACAACTTCAGCATCATATTCGATAACACCTTTGCGGTTGAACATATATGCTACAGAACCTGTTGCACCTAAGTTTCCACCTGATTTTCCAAAGATATTTCTTACATTTGCAGCAGCTCTATTGTTGTTATCTGTTAATACTTCAACAAGTACAGCTACTCCACCTGGTCCATATCCTTCGTAAAGTTTTTCTTCATATGTAGAACCACCAAGTTCACCTGTACCTTTTTTGATAGCACGTTCAATGTTATCTTTAGGCATGTTTGAAGCACGAGCTTTAAGGATAGCTGTTCTTAAGCGAGGGTTAGAGTTAGGATCTCCTCCGCCCATACGTGCAGCAATTGAAATTTCTTTAATAAATTTTGTAAATAACTGACCGCGTTTTGCGTCGGCAGCACCTTTTGCATGTTTAATGGTTGCCCATTTACTATGTCCTGACATCGGAACTCCTTTAAATAAACATTCTTACTATATTTTATCAATTTGTGTAAATAGTGTCAATGCTATACAATATCTTGTAATATTATGTATAATTTTTACACATAAATTGTAACTTACTTGATGATTATATAATTTATATAGTAAAATATAATTATGTTTATTATTGCAGAAATTGGAACATCCCATGAAGGTTCTCTTGATAAAGCAAAATTATTGGTGGAAAAAGCGAAATTTGCTGGAGCGGATTGTGTAAAATTTCAATGGGTTTATGCAGATGAAATTTTGCATCCAAATACAGGATTTGTAAATTTACCAACAGGAAAAATTCCACTTTATCAAAGATTTAAAGAATTAGAAGTAAATCCTGAATTTTTTTACAAGTTACGGGAATTTTCGTCAGAATTAGATATTAAATTTATGTGTTCTCCTTTTGGTCCAAAAAGTCTTGTTGAATTATTGCAGATAAATCCTGATTATATTAAAATTGCTTCTCCAGAATTGAATTATATTCAACTTTTACAATTATTAAATGAAAAAAATATTTATAATATTCCTGTTGTATTATCAAGTGGAGTTTCTAAACTTTCAGATATTGAAAATGCTTTAGAATGTTTTTCTAATACTGATAATTTAACGCTATTACATTGTATAACTTCATATCCAGCACCAGAAACAGAATACAATTTGAAATTAATTAAAAATTTAAGTTCTATTTTTGGAATAACTACTGGAGTTAGCGATCATTCATTAAGTCCATATATTGTTCCATTGTTAAGTTTATATTGTGGTGCAACTATGTTAGAAAAACATATAACATTAAACAATGATGATTTAGGTCTTGATGATCCAGTTGCTCTTAATATCGAAAATTTCAAAAAAATGACAGATTCTATTAAGCAAGCTAAACTTATATCAAAAGATGATTTATTTACAGAATTAAAAAAACATTTTGGAGAAATTGTAGATAAAACTTTAGGTTCAGGTGTAAAAAAATTAGCTAAATCTGAAAAAGATAATTATACAAGAACAAATCGTTCTTTACGTTTTATGAAGGATTTAAGTAAAGGTGATATTATTACCTCAAATGATATTGGAATTTTACGAACTGAAAAAATTCTAGAAGTCGGTGTTCATCCTATATTTTTAGATAATTTTATTGGAAAGAAAATTACTAAAGATATAAAATCTGGAGATGCTGTAAATTGGAGTTGCATAATTGAAAAATAAAAAAATAATTTTTATTTTATTTCTTAGTTTTCTTTTTTCTTTTATTTTTTCTGAACAATATAAAATAAATCAGATTATGTATGAAATTACAGGATCTTCTAAACAAAAATATTTAGAAAATAAATTAGAAATAGATAATCAATTAATTTTTCAAGATGAACAAACTTTTAATTCATATATTCAAGATTTAAAAATTAAATTAAATGATTTAAGACAAATTGATTCATACGAACTTATTACAGATTTCAAAAAAGAATTAAATACTGATTTAATTTTAGTTAATTTAATAATTAAGATAACTGATACAAAAAATTTTATCGCACTGCCCTATCCTAAATACGATTCAAATGAAGGTTTAGTATTAAAATTAAAATTACGTGATTCAAATTTTTTTGGAACATTAACAGAATTAAATTCGGAACTAGTTTATGCTTACACAGAAAAATTTGATCATAAATTTGGATTACAATTTGATTTTGATGTACCTCTTTATCTAAATTATTTGGGAACAAATATTTTTTCAAATTTTGAAACAGGATATTTTATAAACGAAAAAAAATTTACTTTAGATTCAAATACTGGTTTTGAATTTTTTTATCCAATTATTAATCCTTTTATAAAAATCGGATTTGAGCAAATTGCAGATTATAATACAATTCAAACAAATATAAATGAATGGTTTGTTGCAGAAAATTTATTTATAGAAATTCCTTTTTATTTTAATAAATTTATATTTTCATTGGTTGCTAATTCACAGTGGAATATTCTTCCAAAATATCAATATGTTAATAAATTTGGTTTTACATTATATAATAATTCTGTAAACTGGATTTCAAATTTTAGGAAAGGTTTTATTTTAAATTCAACTAATTTAATCAATTTATCTTACAATGAATTTACTTATAAATTTTCTTTAGAATCTTATTTTGCTTATTATAATAATTTTTCTTTTTTAGGTACAAACTTTAGAATATACGGATTTTATAATCCAGAAGATATTTTTGTTGCAAAATATATTAGAGGAATTACAGATACAAATCTAACTAGTAATTTAGGTTTTGTGTGTAATTTTGATTTTCCAATTTCTATTTTTAAAATAAATAAAAACAAATGGTATGATTTTGAATTACAAATTTCACCATTTATGGATATAGGTTATGCAAATAATTTTATAATTTCTGGTGGTTTAGAATTTTTAGTTTACCCACGAATCACTAGAAGTTTACAATTAAGAGCAAGTGCTGGTATTAGTAAAAATGATTTAGAATTATTTATTGGAATTGGTCTTTTTTACTAAAAATTATTCTTCTGCTAATCTTTTTAATTTTTCTCGGCTTGTTTTTTGCCAATGTTCTTCTGGTGAATAAATTACATTTTGAGTATAAACATCTTTTGCTAGTTCAGTAAATTCATTTACTTCCATAGCTTGTCCAAAATTAAAAAATCCTTGCCAAATTTTATTTTCAATTCCCCATGCAATTATATCAGAATATTGTGTGGCTAAATAATAAAAGTGATTAAAATTCTTGTATGTATATTCTAGTTCTCTTTCTTTTAAAATTTGTTCAATTCTAGTAACAGAGGTTAACATTCCCATGATAGAAACTTCTAAAAGTTTTTCTTTCATATTTTTTTCTAAATATAATTGTGCTAGTTGAAAATATGCGTTTATGCTATTATAGGAATCACAACGATACAATAAGAAAAACTTATCTAAATCTATTCCAGAATTAATATTTTTAATAATTGATGTTAAAAATCCTGATTGTTTACCATCTTTATAAAAGTTTTCATCATCGGATACTATCAATAACAAAGTTTTTTCATAATCGGACAAATTGTTTTGTATTTTATATAATGAAGCAAGTTCATACAAAATATCATATTTTTGCATTGGAATATCTAACTTATCTGAATTTTTCCATGCTTCTAAATAAAATTGTTTTGCTAAGTCAAATTCACCTTCAAGTCTATAAATTTTTGCTTCTAAAAAATTAGCCTCAGGATAAATGTAAAAATTTTGATAATAATCCAAAATTGATTGAATTGAATTGTTAAAATATTAAATTCCTTTTGATGTAATTACATCATTAATAACTTTTACGGCTTCCATAGAATTTCGTTCTATAAGTATTTTTTTTACAACATCAATATTATCACCAGCATTTTGAACAGGTAATGGTTTTAAAGCTTGTTGTAAAGTATCAACATACCATTGAGATTCTTTTTTACGATTGATTTTTGCAATTTGAACTAATTTTGCAGCTCTAGAATAATTTTTGGCAACAAAAGCAGCATCTGCTTTTTCTAAAACACGCCATGAAAAATCAGATTCGTTTGCATGAGGACTTGATAATGATTGAGAAAACATAAAATTTGTTAAAATAAGTAATGCTAATATTGTTATTGTAAATTTTTTCACAAACTATATAATTCCTTTCTAAACTCATTATCGGCATTTTCCATTAATGATTTTAGTCGTAATTCTTCATCTTTAATTGATAAATCAGCTTTTAAAGTACAGCATATTTTTCCATGTTTAAAAATTATTACAGAATCTCCTGCACCGCAAATTCCTAAATCAGCATGTTTACCTTCACCAGGTCCGTTTACAACACAGCCCATAACTGCAACTGTAATATCTTTATTTAAAGATAACAACTCAGTTTGCCATCGAGTTACAAATGAATGTACATCAAATCCCAACCGACCACAACGAGGACAAGAAATTAATTTTACACCTTCAGTGCGTTTTCCTGTTTCTCTTAAAATTTCCCTACCAGTAATTACTTCATTCATTGGTGAATCTGAAAGGCTTACTCTAATAGTAGAACCAATGTTTTCATTGAGTAAGTGTGTAAAAGCGATAGTTGATTTTACAACACCACTTATAAGAGGACCTGCTTCAGTAACTCCAATATGTAAAGGTAAATCAAATTTAGATGCAAAACTTTCATTTGCTAAAATAGTTTCTTCTACAGAAGACGCTTTCATTGAAACAACTACAGAATCAAAATTTAATTCGTTAAAAATTTCTGCTTCTCTAGCTGCTGTTAAAGCCAACCCTTCTGCACGAGTTATTTGCTTATTATTTACTTGTTCAAGAATATCATGAGGTAAACTACCTGAATTTACTCCAATACGAATTGCAGCACCTTTTTCTTTACAAGCATTTACTACTTTTATTACATTTTCTTTACTTCCAATATTTCCTGGATTTATTCTGATTTTTGCAACATTTCCTTTTAAACATTCCAATGCTAACTTATAATCAAAATGTATATCTGCTACTAATGGCATCGAAGTATATTCAGCAATTAAACACAAGGCTTTTGCACTGTCCATATCAGGAACAGCAAAGCGAATTAAATCACAGCCAATTTGAGAAAGTTCATTTATGCGATATAAAATAGAATCGAGGGCGTTTCTATCGTTTAAAACAGAAACAATACCCTCTTTCCACATAGTCTGTATAGAAACTGGAGCATTTCCTCCAATTTCTATACGCTTAGTTTTTCCTAAACCACCAACAGAAACAGTTCGTGGAATTTTATAAATCATTTAAGTTTTCCGTCTTAGCCACAAAGAATCATTGAGAATACCATTGCAAAAAGAGCTACAGTTTCACAAAGACCTACAACCATGATGTATTGAGCAAAACCTTTTCCT
>CALBXN010000197.1 GCA_937890485.1 uncultured Treponema sp. | reverse complement strand
TGAAGGCTTTGTCTTTGGCTGATATTAAAATTGGTTTTAAAGATGTTCCAACTGTTGAATTAACTGATGAAAATACAACTGTAATCGACTTACTTGTAAACAATAAAATTTGTTCAAGTAAACGTGAAGCTCGTGAATTTTTGAACGCTGGTTCTATCACTCTAAACGGAGACAAGGTAACTGACGAAAATCTTTTGGTAACAAAATCTCTTGCTATTGAAGGTGAAGTTATTGTTCTTCGTCGGGGAAAGAAAAAGAACTACATTGTGAAATTTGCTTAAGATTTTAGAAATATACTTTAAAATGAAAACAGCCTAGAAAATCTCTAGGCAGTTTTTTTATGTGTAAAATTATTTAATTTATGAATAATTTTTTTAATCTACATAAAGATAAAATTCTGCGTATCTTAGAACAAAAAAAATTATTTTTATTTAATAGAAAATGTTAATAGAAAATGGATAAAACAGCTTAAATTTTTATACAAAATTACCACTTGCAAAAATCTTTGTTTTTACTTACCATAAAACTAATGGCTTTGATTGAATTACAGAATATACACAAAAAATATCAACTCGGTTCTCAAGAAGTTGAAGCTCTAAAAGGAATTTCTCTTAAAATTGATAAAGGCGAATTTGTTTCTATTGCAGGACCTTCTGGTTCTGGAAAATCTACAATTTTAAATATTCTCGGATTGATAGATATGCCAAATTCTGGAACAATTTTTATGAACGATGAAAGAGTTTTTTCGGAAAAAGAACAACAATATTATATAAAAACAGGAAAACTATCCAAATCCGCTGATGGAAAAATCTGTAAAATTCGCAAGAATAATATTGGATTTATCTTTCAAAATTTTAATCTTTTACCAGTTTTAAATGTTTACGAAAATATCGAATATCCTTTACATCTAGGCGGAATTACATCAAAAACTATGTCAAAATCTGAAAAAAAAGACTGGGTAATGTACCTAATAGAAAAAGTTGGCTTAGAGAAATGGATAGACCATAAACCTTCCGAACTTTCTGGAGGGCAGCGTCAAAGAGTTGCTATAGCTCGTTCTTTAGTAACAAAAGCTCCTTTGATTTTGGCAGATGAGCCAACAGCCAATCTTGATTCCAAAACAGGTGACCAAATTTTATCGCTTTTACAAGATATCAACAAAGATATGAAAACAACTTTTATTTTTTCAACTCACGACTCTAAAATTATGAATTTAGCAAATCATGTTATAAGAATTTTAGATGGAAAAATTGTAGAAAATTCTTATTCAGTACTTTAAAAAAAATAATAATAGTGCTATAACGGATTTATGAAAGATTCAGAAATTTTAGGGCCTCACGATAGACCCAACTTGGCACGCTGGATTCCTTTGAGTTTTCAGCACGTTTTTGCGATGTTTGGAGCAACAATTCTTGTTCCTTTATTAACTGGATTAAGTCCATCCACAGCACTTTTTACTGCTGGAACAGGTACTTTGATTTACATTTTGATTACTGCTGCTAAGGTTCCTGCATTCCTTGGTTCTTCTTTTGCTTTTATTCCTGCTTTAATTGGAATTTCAAAGCAATATGGGATGGCTTACGCTCTTGGTGGTGCAATTTGTGCGGGACTTTTCTATGCGATTGTTGCTGGAATAATTAAAGTTGCTGGAAAAAATTGGCTTGATAAAGCTCTTCCTCCAGTTGTAATTGGTTCTGTTATCATTGTAATTGGTTTGAATTTAGCACCAACAGCAATGAATTCTGCAATGTTAAACAATGGTGAATATTCCCTTGTTTACTTTTCTATTGCTATTGTAACTTTGGCAATCGCAATTGTGGCAACAATTTTCTTAAAAGGTTTTTTCAATACAATTTCAATTCTTATTGGTTTGTTAGGTGGATATTTTTTCACTCTTATAATGGGATTTTTCTTTCCTGCTTACAAACTTATCGATTTTACAGCTGTTAAAGAAGCCTCTTGGTTTGGACTTCCTTTCTTACAACAAAATGCAGATGGTTCATATTTCTGGCTAGCACCAAAATTTGCTCTTGTTCCAATTTTAACATTTATCATTGTTTCTTTGGCTACAATTTGTGAACACCTTGGAGATACCTTAGTTACTTCAAAAGTTGTTGGAAGAGATTTTTACAAAGATCCAGGTTTGCACAGAACTCTTTTAGGTGATGGTATTGCAACTGCTTGGGCTGCTCTTTGGGGAGGACCACCAAATACAACTTATGGTGAAAATGTAGGTGTTATGGCAATCACAAAAGTTTACAGTGTTTGGGTTATTGGTGGTGCTGCTGTAATTGCTGTTCTTTTATCATTTGTTCAAAAATTCGGTGCAATTATTCAAACAATTCCAGGACCTGTAATGGGTGGAATTTCAATGCTCCTTTATGGATTGATTGCTTCTAGTGGATTAAGAACAATCGTAGAAAGTGGTGTTGACTATAAAGATAAACGAAATTTAACAATTTCTTCTGTTATCCTTGTGATTGGTCTTGGTGGTGGTATGTTACAGTTTTCCATTGGAGAAAATTTTGAATTCTCTCTTGGTGGGGTTGCTCTTGCAACATTAGTTGGAATTTTTCTTAACTTAATTATACCAAATACTAAAAAGATAGATTAAACTTAATATATATTGATTTAGGTGGATTTATGAGAGTAATAATTCAAGATGATTATGATAAGTGTAGTGTTTGGGCTGCAAATCATATTGCTAAACGGATAAACGATTTTAATCCTACAGCAAAAAAGCCTTTTGTTTTAGGCTTACCTACAGGAAGTACTCCTTTAGGAACTTATAATGAACTTATCAAGCTTTATGAAGAAGGAAAAGTTTCTTTTGAGCATGTTGTAACTTTCAACATGGACGAGTACGTTGGTTTGCCAGAAGAGCATCCACAAAGTTATCACAGATTTATGTGGGATAATTTCTTTAGCAAGATTAACATAAAAAAAGATAATGTTCATATTTTGAACGGTATGGCTCAAGACCTTGAAGCTGAGTGTGCAGCCTACGAAAAAGCAATCGCTTCCTACGGAGGAATAAAACTTTTCTTAGGTGGAGTAGGTGTGGATGGTCATATTGCTTTCAACGAACCAGGCTCATCTTTAGTTTCTCGTACAAGAATAAAAACTTTAACTCAAGAAACAATTCAGGTTAATTCAAGATTCTTTGACGATGATGTTACTCAAGTACCAAATACAGCTTTAACAGTTGGTGTTGGTACAATTACCGATTCTGAAGAAGTTGTTATCCTAATTACAGGACATAACAAAGCTCAGGCTTTACAACACGCAATTGAAGAAGGAATTTCACAGATGTGGACAGTTAGTGCTTTACAAATGCACAAAAAAGCAGTAATTGTTTGTGATGCTGATGCTACAGATGAATTAAAAATGAAAACTGTAAAATACTTTCTTGAAATTGAAAGCGATAATTTGGATAATTCATTTTAATCTTAAAATTTTATTGTAAATCCAGATGATATTTCAAAAGTGATTCCCTTTGGGGAGTCACTTTTTTTTGTATCTTGATTGTCAAAGTCAATTTTAATATCTGTAAAATTTCCACTTATCCATAATGTATTCCAAGAAAATTTAATCTTGCAAGATAAATTCATATTATCATTTTTTAAGTCTGTTAAAATTTTTGATGACAATTCATTATTTATCACACCAAAATCAGTGTTTATGTTTGTACTTAACTTTGTTCCAAGAGAAAGTTCTGTTTCTTCTAAAATTTTTGATGAAATAAATTTTATCCAAAGAGAATCTGATAGCGAAAATATATTTGTTGCAAAAAAATGAAATAACACAGAATTGTAAAATTCAAAATCTTGCTTTATTGGAACAAAACTTGCTTTTGAAGTAAAATTCCAGTACAAAAATTCCATTTTGAAGGCAAGTTGATAACAATCTTCAACGGATTTTACTTGTTCTTTTCCCTTTGAATAAGAAAGTGCATAATCGTAACCAAAAGCAAAAATTAAATTACTTGTTCCAGTGTTAAAAGTGAATTTTGGTAAAATTGCAAAACTAAGTGGTTGTTTTAATATTTTTCCTGATAAGGTGATAAAATCATTTTGAGAATAAAAAAATCTAGCTTCGGTTTCATATTTTAATTTCTTTGTAATATTGAAATTTAAAGTTAAATCGTTTCTTGTGTAAAATTTAATTTTTTCAAAAGGGTCAGATGAAAATTCCCAGGCAGAATAAAAGCAAACATTTTTTGAAAGAAAATTTATTTCTTGTAAGAATTTATTTATTCTCTGATTATCAAAATATTGCGATTCTAAATACCAAGAAGTATTATTATTTTGTATAAAATTTGATGCAAAGGATGAAGATACGTTTATTTTTGTTTTTTCAAATTGAAATGGAATTATCAATGAAGTTAAAACTAATCCTCCATTTTCTTCTGGAGTCCAAGTGGCAGAAAAATCAATATTTTCAATTATTCCAAAAATTCTATTTTCAAACTTTGGGTTAAATTTGGCGGAAAGACTGTAGTTTTCTGAATTTGAAATTGTATTTGGAAGTTGAGTTGTTAAAAAAAGTTTTGGAACACTAAAGATTCTTAAAGGATTTATTTTTGTCCATAAGGGATTGTTCAGTCTGTTTTTAATTCCAGAAAAACTAATATTTCCTGCTGAAAAGTTGAAAAAACTATAATTTTGTTTTATTCCCCAATTTTTAATTTGAGGTTCTGGATAGACTTGAACAAAAATATTTGAAGAAATATTTTGATTCCTTATGGAAAATCCTAAATCGTGATTTTTAGATTGTTCTTTATTTTCAAAATTATGAACAACAGAAAAATCCGAATTTGCAAAAAGATTATTGCAAAACAAAACTACAAAACTAAAAAATAAAAAGGATAGCATATTTTTCATATACTATCCTTATAGTCTTAAAATTGAAAAATTTTATAAAAATTTCAAAAAAAATTTATTTTTTTATTGTTTTTTTGCAGAAGAATCTGTGATATAAGTTTTTGCACCACTAAATTTTTCCGTTAAAGCAATTCTTGATTGCCAATATTCTGCTTCGCTTTTTGTTGTGTATGGTCCAACTCTTACGCGATAATATAATGTTCCATTGGTATCTGTGTATGTAAAAATTTCTGAAGCAATTTTTTCAGCTGATAAAGCAGCTCTTGCTTCTTCTGCATTTTTCTTGCTACTGTATGAACCTGCTTGAATCCAGAATTTGTGTGTTACAGGTGTAGATGTTGCAGTTTTTGCAGAAGTAGTTTTTGTTGTTGAACTTGCTTTTGCTGTAGATGTTTTACTTGCAGAAGTTTTATTTGTAGATGTTGCTTTTGCAGATTCTACTTTTGCTGTAGCTGTTTTTGATGAATTGCTAACAACTTCTTTTGTGCTTTGAGTAGTTGTATTTGTATTCTGTGTAACTACTGGTTGTGTTGCAGAGTTTACAGTAAGTCCTGTTAAATCGATGGTTGTTCCGCCACTTGTGATAACTTTTGTATTTCCTGAAATTACAGTAACATCTTTTACTTGTTGTTGCCCCACAAGTGCCATAGAATCGCTTGGAAGTACATTATTACCATTTGGTACAGGAGGAACTGGATAAGGCTGATTTGGCATTCCTTGAAATTGAGGTACTTGACTAGGTAACACTGGCACAGGACTTGTTGAGTCTTGTGGCATATTTATTGAGTTAGAATTTTCTAAAGGCGTTCCTTGTAATACAGATGCTTGATAGTTAGGGTCTATTGGTGTTGCATTCTGTGGAGAAGCCCAAATATCATTTGTTGATTGTGTTGATGTAATTATTGGATCTTGATTTTTTGAAGGAGAATATAAAATCAAAGCAAATCCTACAACAACTAATAAAAATAATCCAACTGATGCTACAATCCATAAAATTCTTTTTTGTTCCATAAAATGCCTCTATAAAAATATTCCTTTTTAAGAATAGATTTTTTTCAAAACATAAAGCAATTTTTGCTCAAGTTTTTGTTCAGAAACAAAGTTCCTTACTTTGTAAATATCGGCATCTAAATTTTTATATTTAGCAAAGATGTTAAATTGTGCAAAAAATCTTTTAAAAATTTGCATATTTTTCATGTTATCTCGCTTTTTTGCTCTAAAAAATCGTAAAATCCAAGGACTTGTGATAAAAAATATTGCATCGCATTTTTTTATGATGGGAGTTTTGTACAAAACTGTGGCATTCAAAATTACTGTTTTATCAGAATTTTTTTTGATAAAATCTTCCATCATTTCATTTACAACAGGATGAACTATAGATTCTTGCTTTTTAAGATTTTCTTTAGATGAAAAAACGATTTTTGCAAGTTCCCTTCGATTGATTGAACCATCATCATTTAAAATCCTGATATTTTTTTCTTTTGCATCTTTTTCAAAAGCGAGTAGAATTTTATCTTTTGCTTTTTCTATTGCTTCATGAGCAAGAATATCTGCATCTACTGAAATACAACCTGCTTTTTCTAAGATTTTTGCTGCAAGATTTTTTCCAGAAGCCATTGGACCTGTTAAACCAATTATCAATGAAATTCTCCCCAACGCTTTCCAATTTCCACAGAAACTTTTAATGGAACACTTAATTGAGTTACAGATTCCATTGAAGTCTTCATGATTTTAGCAACTTCTTCGGCTTGATTTTCTGGGCATTCTACAATTAATTCATCGTGAACTTGGAGTAATAATTTTGCTTCTGGGAACTTTTCTGATAATTCAGCGTGTACTTTTATCATTGCTTTTTTTACAATATCTGCGGCTGAACCTTGAATTGGCGTATTTATTGCAATTCTTTCTGCGGCGGCCTTTTCGGTTTTGTTTGCGCTGTTGATTGCTTTAATGTATCGTCGTCTTCCGTTGATGGTTTCTACAAAACCTTCTTTTTCTGCTTGCTCAATTGTGGAATTTATAAAATCTTGAACTCCAGAATAAGTTGCAAAGTATGAATCTATGAAAGATTTTGCCATTGTTCTAGAAATTCCAAGTTCTCTTGCAAGTCTAAAAGCACTCATTCCGTAGATAACACCAAAATTGATTGTTTTTGCAGTTCGGCGCATTTCAGGTTGAACTTCTTCTGGTGAAACTCCAAAAATCATGGCGGCAGTTGCTTTATGAACATCGTTTCCTGATAAAAAGGCGTTACATAAATTTTTGTCTTTTGAAAGATGAGCCAAAATCACAAGTTCAATTTGTGAATAATCGGCAGAAATTAACAATTTATTTTTTTCAGCGTCAAAGGCTTTTCGGATTTTTCTTCCGTTTTCATCTCTAACTGGAATATTTTGTAAATTTGGATCCCGGCTTGAAAGTCTTCCTGTTGCAGTTCCAGTTTGTATGAAATTTGTATGAATTCTTCCGTTTTTGTCTGTTAAAGATGGAAGTGCGTCAACATAGGTTGAAAGAAGTTTGCTAAGTTTTCTAAACTCAAGGATTTTTGCAGGAACTGGATCTTTTTCTGCCAATTCTTCTAAAACTGCTGTATCCGTAGAATATCCTGTTTTAGTTTTCTTTCCTGTTTCTAAACCTCTTTCAATAAAGAGAACTTCTTGTAATTGTTTTGGAGATGCGATATTAAATTCGTGTCCTACCAAATCATAAATTTCAGATTGTAGTTTTTCTATTTGACTAGATAAATCCTTTGAATATTCAGCAAGTTCAGATTTTTCAATGTGAATTCCTGTCATTTCCATTTGTGCAAGAATTGGTAAAATCGGCATTTCTAAATCTGTAAAAAGGGAAAATAAATTATTTTTCTTTAATTCTTCTTCAAAAATTTGCCAAAGTTGCCAAGTAAAATCTGCATCTTCTGAACCATATTTGACGGCAGTTTCCAATGGAACATCTGTAAAATTTTTTCCTTTTGGAACTATTGAATCAAAGGAAATTGTTTCGATAAAAAGTTTTGCTTCTGTAAGTTTTTCTAGTGAAAATGAACTTCTGTCTGGATGTAAAAGCCAAGAAGCAATCATTGTATCATAAATTGTGCATGTAGGATTTTCTTTTAATCCATTTGAAATTAAAACTTCATAATCAAATTTTCCGTTATGCATAATTACAATGACATCAGGATTAAAGAAAAGTTTCTCTAATAAAGAAATTGCTTTATTTTTGCTAATGTAAGCTGGAGCTTCTTCAAATAGATTTTCAGAATTGCTACTTTCTGATGTAATCAAAGGAATGTAATAAGAAATTCCTTTTTGATAACAAAGTGAAAATCCTGCAAGTTTTGCAGTCATTGTATTTAATCCGTCAGTTTCGCAATCAAAGGCTACATAGCTTTTCCCGTCAGGAGATTTGTTTTGTAAAATGTCATTTATTAAATTCTCTAAATCTTTTTCAGATGTAATTGCAGAATATTTTCCGTCATTTTTTTTAAGTTGAACATTTTCTGGTAAACTTTCTTCTGGATAAAATACAGATGTTTTTTCTGTGCTTTTTTGTGAAGATTCGGTTTTTGTTTTTGATGAATCTAAAGAAGATGAACTTGTATCTAAGATTTGAATTTCAGAAATATCAATTCCGTATTTTTTAGCAGTTGTCATGTATCGCTTTGCAACAGCAGGAACTCCGTAGCGATAAAGTAACCTTGTTGCAGAAACAAAATCTGGAACTTCGAAGGAGTAAGAATCTAAGGAGGTACCTAAATTTATGTCATTGCGTAGTTTTATCAATTCTCTAGAAAATTTTGCTTCTTCAATTCCGTTTTGTATTTTTTTACCGATAGAACCTGAAATATTAGAAGCATTTTCTAAGATTTTATCTAAAGTTCCGTATTCATCAAGAAGTTTTTTTGCAGTTTTTTCGCCAACACCACTAATTCCTGGAACATTATCTGCTTTGTCCCCCACAAGGCTCAACATATCAAGCATTAGTTCTGGTGGAACGCCCCATTCTGAAATTACTCCTTGTGAATCGATAGTTTCCCATCCACCAGATTTATCAGATTTCATCATGAAGGTTGTGTCATCTACAAGTTGCATTAAATCTTTATCACCTGAAAGAATTCTACATTCTCGTTTTGCTTCTTTACATTGTCGTGCAACTGTGGCAATTAAATCATCTGCTTCAAATCCATCTTGTCTAATTGTTGTAACGCCTAAAGCAGTAAGTATTTCTTCGATAATTGGAACTTGCCCATGTAAATCTTCGGGAGTTTTTTGTCTGGTTGCTTTGTATTCTGGATACATTTCATGTCTAAAAGTTGGCGTTCTTGAATCAAAGGCAGCAACAACATAATTCACTTCATTTTTTTGAAGCAAAGAAAGAAAGTTAGAAAAAAATCCGTAGATAGCAGAAACATTTTCGCCTTTTTCATTTACTAATGGTCTTGAAATAAAAGCATAATAAGAACGATAAATTAATCCGTATGAGTCTAAAATATAAATTGTGTTATTTTTCATTGTTTGTGAATATCCTAATTATAAAAGTCTTTTTCCTTACTAAATTTCTACATCTATTATACTAGGTGTAGAAACTTTTTGCGAGTAGATACTTGTGTTTTTTGCATAAGGATTGTGTCGTGGGTCTGAAAATTGTGATATTCTGTTGCGTATTTGAGTTATGTGTTCTTTTAATAAAGTTCTGTTTTTTTCATTTTGAACCAAAACTGCTTCTTGAAGTTCAGAAAGTTCTTTTTGTATTTGTGGAATTTCAGAAGTTAATTTAATTCCTTTTTCTTTGTAAAGCGCTTCCATAGGAACGATAACTTTTTGCAAATTTGCAATATTAGAAACGATTTGTTGTTCCAATTCTGCTTGTGCTACAATTACAGTGTCATCTTCGGAGGCAATTCCTTTTTCTTGTTTTTCTAGAACTGTAAGATATTCTTTGAATTTATTTCTTTGTTGTTCTAGCAAGTGGCGAAATCTTTTTAATATTGCAACTCTTTCATTGATTTCTTCTTGTGTTAAATTTTCTGAATCTTTTGTACCATTATTTTGGTTAAAATTATTAAATAAGATTGCCACTTTTGCCTCCGAACAAAAATATTAAAATTTTATTAACCTGTAATACTAATTGCTGGGCTAAAACTTGAAACGCTAGTTGTAGTTGTAGATTCTGCCTGTACCCAACTATCTCTTAAATCACTCATCATTTGACAAACTGATTTAATTTTTTCTTTGTTGAGAGTCATGTTTGCGTTCATAAGTTCTTTATTGAAAAATACATAGAGAGAAAGAAGATTTTGTGCAATTTCTTCTCCAGATGACATATCTAATGAAACCATAAGTTCTGTTATAATTTCTTGTGCTTTCAAAATATTCGAATTCAATTTTTCAATGTGACAAGGGTCTACTTTGCCTTCTGAATTAAACCAATTGATTGCACTGTTAAGTTGTTTTACTGCTTCGTTGTAAAGCATTACAACAAGTTTTCCTTGGGTTGCAGTTTTTACACCAGTTTGTGTGTAAGCTGAATAAGGATTATTGTAAGCCATATTTTCCTCCCATTTACGTTGTTTCGCAAGAAAGTGAGAAACAACAATTTTATAGTTTTGTTTAAAACTCACTTATTTATCGGAATTTAATAACTTTACTTTAATTTTTTATCTTTTACTTGCCCAAGTACCACATTTTAGCGTATATTCTATAGTATAGATATATTCCGAAATTATACCTTGGAGGAAAAAGTGTCAAATTTTGACGACAAAAATGATAAAGACGATAAAAATCAGAATGACCCTTTTGATTTTTTTAAATTATCAACAGAACCATCAAAAAATGATAAAAATAACAAAAAGAAGATTCCAGTTTGGTTGATTCTTGCTATTGCAATGGTTGTTATTGTTGCCCTAAATATTTTTTCTATGATGGATGATAATTCTGCTATAGATTTTTCTACTTTCAAGCAATACATAAAAGACGGTCAGATTGTAGAAGTTGATTTAGGAAATGTATATTTTGTAGGTTATGGACCAGAAACTTCGGTGGATTCAAGTAGAAGTCTTGATTCAATTTTAGGCGGAAAAAAAGGAAATCGTGTAACTTATAAAACTGCTTCAATTTTTACAGAAGATTTTATTACATTTCTAGATGAAAATGGTGTTGCTTACAAAGCTCAAGTTAAACAAAATAACTTTCTCTTAGATTTTGTTTTGAATTGGATATTGCCTTTTGGATTTATTTTCTTAATGTGGCATTTCTTGTTCAAGAAAATTGGAGGAGGAATGGGCGGTGGAATGGGAAGTATATTCTCCGCAGGAAGTAGTCGTGCAACTTCTGTGGAAGAAGGACAGATTAAAACTCGTTTTGCCGATGTTGCTGGTGTTGATGAAGCAAAAGAAGAACTTGTTGAAGTTGTGGATTTCTTAAAATCTCCAAAAAAATATACCGAAATCGGTGGAAAAATTCCAAAAGGTGTTTTGTTAGTAGGACCTCCTGGAACTGGTAAAACTTTACTTGCTCGTGCTGTAGCAGGAGAGGCTGGTGTTCCTTTCTTCAAAATTTCTGGTTCTGACTTTGTAGAAATGTTTGTTGGTGTTGGAGCTAGCCGAGTTAGAGATTTGTTCAAACAGGCTCGCGAAAAAGCACCTTGTATCATCTTTATTGATGAGTTGGATGCTATCGGAAAAAGTCGTGTAAACAATCTTAGCGGAAATGATGAGCGTGAACAAACCTTGAATCAACTTCTTGTTGAAATGGATGGATTTGATAACCAAAAAGGTTTGATTTTGCTTGCTGCCACAAACCGTCCAGATGTTCTTGACCCAGCCTTGCTTCGTCCGGGGCGTTTTGATAGACAAGTTGTAGTTGATCGTCCTGATGTTAAAGGTCGTGAAGCAATTTTAAAAATTCATTCTAAGAATGTAAAAATTGATAAGGATGTGGATTTTCAATCTTTGGCAAGAGCAACAGCCGGATTTGCTGGAGCTGATTTAGCAAATATTGTAAATGAAGCTGCTTTGCTTGCTGTTCGTTTAGGACGCAAAAAAGTTACAATGCAAGATTTCGATGAAGCCATCGAAAAAACTATGGTGGGACTACAAAAAAAGAGCCGTGTAATAAAAGAAAACGAACGCAAAATTGTTGCTTATCACGAAACAGGTCATGCCTTGGTTGCCGCCTTTACAGAAGGTTCAGATCCTGTACACAAAATTTCTATTATTCCTCGTGGAGTTTCTGCTCTCGGTTACACATTGCATCGTGCCGAAGATGAAAGTTTCCTTTCCACTGAAAAAGAAATGCTTGCAGAAGTTGACTGTCTTTTAGGTGGACGAGGTGCAGAAGAAGTTACTTTTGGTGAAATTTCTACTGGAGCTGCCAATGATATTATGAGAGCAACTGGAATTATCCGTAGAATGATTACTGAATACGGAATGAGTAAGAAATTCAAAAATATGACCTTAGGCAAACAAGGTGGCGGATACAATTCTTCTGAACCTTCTTTAGTAAGAGAATATGCTGAAACTACACAACAGTTTATTGATGAAGAAATTGCTCGTGTAATTGATGAACGATACAATCGAGTTTTAGATTTATTGAAATCTAAAAAACAAGTTTTAGAATACATTGCTCAACGATTGTTAGAAAAAGAAACTATCGAAGCTGCTGAATTTAACGATATTGTAACAGCCGAAGCAAGATTATCAGAACTTCCTCTCAATAAATCTGAAGAAACTTCCACAGGTGATGCAGATACAGTTGAAAGTGAAACATAATTTTTTCTAAACAAGAAATTTTATAGAACGGTATGAATCAATTTTTTTGATTTGTACCGTTTTTTTTTGCAACTTTTTTTTATTTCACGATGTCTAATAATATATGTTATACTTGACAAAGTAACAAAAAGTGTCATAATGTATTTATTATAAAAATAAAAAGAAGGAGTTTAGAAAATATGAATGCTTTTATCTTTCCGGGGCAAGGTGCTCAGTTCAAAGGTATGGTTCAAGATTTTTGTTCAGAAAATGAAAGTCTTTTGCAAATCATAAAGGAAGCAGAAAAAATAAGTAATCGTTCAGTTACTAAAATTCTTTGGGAAACTGAATTATCTGAATTATCAAGAAGTGATAATAGTCAACTTGCAATTACAGTTGCATCAATAGTTATAATCAATGCTTTAAAAAACAGAGGAATTGAAAGTGATATTTGCGCAGGTTTTAGTTTAGGTGAATTTTCTGCCTTGTACGATTCTGGAGTTCTTTCCTTTGAAGATACGATAAAACTTGTAACAGAGCGTGGAAATATCATGCAAAAAGTTTGTGATAATCTTTCAGAAAAATCAGAAGGAAATCTTCCGGGGATGATGGCAATTTTAGGATTGCCTTTAGAACAAATTGAATCTTTAATTGAACCTTTGTCAAAAAAAAGAATTGCCTTTGTGGCAAATATAAATAGTCCAAAACAAACTGTTGTTTCTGGAACTTATGAAGGTTTAGAAGAATGTGAAAAAATCTTTAAGGATTCTGGTGCTAGACGAGTTGTGCGATTAAAAGTTGCAGGCCCTTTCCATTCACCTTTAATGAAAGATGCAGCTATTGAATTTGAAAAAGTTTTAGAATCAGTGAATTTTAATAATCCACAAAAAATTTTGCTTTCTAATGTTACAGGAAAAATCATTACAACTGGCGAAGAAGCAAAAAAACTTGCTGTAAAACATTTAACTTGTCCTGTTTGTTGGACAGAAGAAGAAAAAGTTATTTCTGAACTTTTTGAAAAATCAGAAGAAAAAAATTCACTTTATGAAGTAGGACCAGGAACAGTTTTATCTGGTTTATGGCGGGATTCAGGGTACGGAGAAAATTTACCTTGTATTCCTTGTGGAAAATTTGAACAAATTAGTGAGTTATAAAAATTGCGTTGCAAATATAACTTTTTTACAAATAAATTTAATTTTTTAAGGAAAATAATATGTTGAAAGGAAAAAAAGCATTAATAACTGGTTCTTCTAGAGGAATCGGGAAAGAAATTGTAAAAGTTTTTTTAGAAAATGGCTGTGCGGTATACGGCGTTGATAAATCACAAGCGCCTGAGATTCAAAATGAAAACTTTCATTTCCTACAGTTAGATTTGACGACGGATTTAGCTGCGCTCTACGACTTTGTTCAGGACGTGGACATCTTGTGTAACACCGCTGGAATTCTTGACGCTTATAAGCCACTGCTTGAAGTGTCAGATGATGAACTCGAGCGCGTGTTTCAGACAAATTTTTTTGCGACGGTTAAAATCACTCGTTATTATTTAGCTAAAATGGTTGAAAGACAATCAGGTATCATCATTAACATGTGCTCGATTGCTTCATTTATCGCAGGTGGGGGCGGAGCAGCTTATACAGCTAGTAAGCATGCACTTGCAGGTTTCACGCGCCAGCTTGCACTTGACTATGCTAAAGACAAGATTCAAGTGTTTGGTATCGCACCAGGTGCGGTTAAGACAGCCATGACAGCTAGCGATTTTGAACCAGGAGGCTTGGCTGACTGGGTCGCCCAAGAAACACCAATTGGACGTTGGAGCAAGCCTGAAGAAATTGCTGACTTGACAGAATTTTTAGCATCAGGAAAAGCCACATCTATGCAAGGTGAAATCATCAAAATCGATGGTGGCTGGAGTTTGAAATAATAGAGATAAGGAGACTTCTGAAATGAAGAGGAGAAAACCATAGGCTACTCTCTGTCGAACTCGTAAATTGAAGTAAGACAGAAAAGAACAGGAGAAAGCTTATGAACGCACAAGAACTTTGGAATAAATACAAAAAAATAAATCCTTCAATCGGAGATGACATTGACGCTTGGCAATTTGGTGCGGAAGCTGATTTGTTAGCGCAGCTAGTCCTTGAAGGAACAAAAACAGCGACAGCGTCGGCTTATGATTTATACGCTGTTGATAATGACCCGCTACCTGAGGTTGGGTCTTATGATGTGGTTCTCGACAGTCAAGACCAAGCAGTTTGTATCATTCAAATCAAGAAAGTTTCTGTTGTGCCATTTAATCAGGTGTCAGCAGAGCACGCTTTCAAAGAAGGCGAAGGTGATAGGACATTAGCTTATTGGCGTGATGTCCACGAGAATTTTTTCAAACCTTATTACAATGAATACGGTCTGACATTTAACGGTGATAGTCAAATTGTTCTTGAAGAATTTGAAGTGGTCTATCCCACACTTTAGTATGACAATTACTTGTTATAGTATCAGTTTGAAAAACGAACATGTGCTAAACTGTGCTTAGACATTAATTAGGAGGAAATCCATGAAATTAGCTATTTTAGGAACAGGAAAAATCGTTGAAGAGGTTTTACCAGTTTTAAAAGAAATTAATGGAATCGAATTATCAGCGATTTTATCAACACCGCGCAGCATTGAAAAGGCTGAAAAGCTAGCTGAGCTTTATGCGATTAGTCAAGCTAGCAGCGACTACGATAGCATTTTGGCAAATCCAGATGTGGATACGGTTTATGTTGCCCTTCCAAATCACTTGCATTATGA
>CALBXN010000196.1 GCA_937890485.1 uncultured Treponema sp. | reverse complement strand
TGGAAGTTGTTATAGTGATAAACTCACCAGATTCGTCTAGTTCGCCAATCTCATTTCCGTTTAAAGTCCAACTAATTGAATAAAGTTCAGCAGGAACAGGAGCATCAATTTCACCAAAAATATCTAAACCTAAAATTTGAGCAGTCAATACATCATTTGAGTTTACAACAAAATTTCCAGAATCAGATTTTTTTGTGATTTTATTTCCATCTACATCTGTTACGATTAATTCAAATGGATTTTGTGTAAGATAAAATGCTAAATCGTAATATTCAAGTTCTACAGAAATATCAGTTTGTCTATTTTCAAGAGTAACTGCATCTGATTTTCCATAAGCCCAAATTAAATCTCGTTTGTTAAAATCAGAAAAAATAACTTCAACACAAACTTTGTCCCATTTCTTTCCCTCTAATTGAACAGAAACTAATTGTTCTGGAACACATGAACAATTAAAAGTATCAATTACAGAATTATCATCAGCATTTAAAAGATTTACAGTTAAAAACAAAGAATCTTCTGTGGAATTTCTAGAAATCAACTTCATATCAGAAGTTTGCTTTGGGGCTTCAATAGCAAAACCTGTGTCAACTTTGCCAAATTCGGTATTATTAGAACAAGAAAAACAAAAAAATGCCAAACACAATAAAACAAATTTTTCAAAAATTTTCATATCTATTTACGCTCCTTTTACTTTTTATATGTTACATCTACATTCACATAGCAAGTTGTATCTATGTTGTTTACACCAGAAGGAATTTGTGCACCATTGTGATTTCCTGAATCACTAGCAAAAGAAATTCCTTTAAATTCATTCTCAATTTCAGAAACATTTTGCAAAAGTGGTGAAACTCCTGTATCAGAAGCCAAAGTTAAAGTAACTGGAGAGTTAGAGCCTACATTTGCAGAAAGACTTAAATGCATACCTTGAGAAACAGGAATTTGCTTTGTAGATTCAGTTCCGTCAGGATTGATAACTGTAGTTGCCCAAACATTTTCGTAACTTACAACATCACCTAAAGCACTAACTGAACCTGCGGTTCCTTTTACAGAAGCAGTTGCAATTGGAGTTCTAACTGTAAAACTAACTCGTTTATTATCTGAAGTTTTTATATCTGCTTTAATTTTTCCTGCATCCAAAAAAACAGAAGTATCTCTTGAATTTTCGTTTTCAAGCAACTCTGCAATTGTCAATCGTGATAAAGCACTAACTGAAATAACAGAACCTTCAAACTTCAATGTAGCAGAAGATCTAAAACCTGTAGAAATTAATGTTCCTTTAGAAAGAACTTCGCCTACTTGAACAGGCACCCAAAGTCCGTCTTGTTGTTTTTCTACTTTTCCTACAGCAGAAACAACTTGAATGTTACGACTTTGAGCAAAACAAAGAGTTGCAAAAAGAATTAGGGTTAAACACAAAAATAATTTTTTTATTGTAGTTTTCATTTTCTTCCCCCTTAAAATGAAATTCTAACATGAGCTTTCAAATTTAAATATGGCTCTTTATCTTGATAAACAGAATTTTCTTTGTTATAGAAAAATTGTCCAACAGAAAGATTTACAAGACAATCATCAAAAATTTCGTAGCGAACTTGAGCAGAATATTGAAATCCTTTGTAATCTTGAACAGCATTATTTTCTGCCACATCAAATGCAAAATCACTTTCGATAGCTAAAAATAAAGGTTCAATAGGTTTTATAGATGCATAAATTCCTGTTTTTAGTACAGAATCCAAGTTACTTCCATCTGTCAAAATATCAACTGTTGAAATTGAAGTAAAACTATCAGAAACATAAAGAACATTTGCTGATAAAATCAATGAATAAATTCCTGAAAACCAAGAAATTTCAGCCTTTGTAAAATTACCCCAATTATGGACTTCAGGATATGTTCCTAAATTAAACTGATAAGTACTTGTTAAAGCATAATACAAAGATTTGTAAATTGGACCGTCAAAAGCCAATGCTGTATAAAGTCTATTGTATTCAAATTTATTTGTATCAACTGCTGTAAAAAATTCAAAGCCAATATTTTGACTTGCAAAAAGCACAGGAAATTTTGCAGAAACATTTGCTACAATGTAAGGGGATGTAAATGTATACAAAGATTTATCTTCTGGTACAAAAGTTGGAGAATACATAGGTGTTGTTTGATGATTTAATAAACCTGTATATCCTGTATAAAACTTGATATTTGCATTTTGATTTACAAAATTTAATGCAAGGGCGTCTAACTTTTGTGCAAAAACAAAACCAGAAAAATCGTTTATTAAAAATCGACCTAAAGTTAAATTCAAAGCATTATTGTTTTTAAGATTGAATTTTGTATCAAGTTTTAAACTAGATAAATCTAACTTATTTACGAAAGTTGATATTTTTCCTGCTTGAAGTTCTGATTCATTTGCAAAGTCACCATTGAAAGAATAGAAAATATCTGAAGTTAAAGTTGTATTTTCTCCAAAATTTGCACGCATCCAAAGTGAAGTTTCTACATATTGATTAAATGAAAGATTTTTTACTGAATCTTGAACATAACTTGTTGTAGATAAAATCCCACCAAAATCGAAAGCAAATCCAGAAAAACATACTAATAATAGAAGAAATGTTACAATTATTCTTTTCATTTTGATTCTCCTTCATTCTCTCCAAAATCAGCAATAATGGATAAGGCTTTTACACCAGAAAGTTTTGCATTAGGTTGCATTGTCATAGGAAAATATCCAGATGCAATAAGTTGTCTAAAAGCATAGCGTGGTGTTCTAAATAGGATGTACATCAAACTTGTTTTTACATCGTAACAGGTACAAACAATTTGAGCAAAATCTTTAACCAAAATAGGATTTTCTACACTAGTTGCATATTTATCTACAACTTTTTTTAGTTTTGGATAAACCGATACAAGAGCCTGAGTATAATCAGCACTATTTGCACTTTCAGAATTTAATGATAAATCTTGGCTTACTAAAGTAACAACTTGTAAAAAAGAAACTTCTTTTGAATTTATAACTTCTCCCATAAAATCAAAAGACTGAGTAAAACAAAAAGTAGAAATAAAGAAAAGCAGAAAAGCA
Organism: uncultured Treponema sp.; assembly: GCA_937890485.1. Classification (GTDB taxonomy): domain Bacteria; phylum Spirochaetota; class Spirochaetia; order Treponematales; family Treponemataceae; genus RGIG9060. The sequence continues at coordinate 185 of CALBXN010000196.1, read as the reverse complement.
AAGACAAGAGTTTTTTTTATTTTATACATGGGGATAAACCTCCCAAAAAATAGTATCAAAGAAATTATACCATAGGTAAAAAACATAAATCAATAAAAAAGATATTTTTTTTTCAAAATAAAGCAAGAAGAAATTTTGTAAATGCAGAATTTTCAGCCAACGCTTTCGACGAAAAATGCCCCAGT
>CALBXN010000195.1 GCA_937890485.1 uncultured Treponema sp. | reverse complement strand
GTAATAGATTTCATTACTGCTCTGGTACTGATACTCTTGTTGAAGTAAATACTATATTTTTTGATCAAAATCATAAAATACATTCTTTTGCTACATCTATTGGAGATAGTTTCAATTTAGTTCCTTCTGAACACATATTTCATTCTCCTTATGTATCGTACTTTAAAGATTATATACTTGAAGATCTTTTCTATCTTGGTTATATAGATAGGAAACATTATCTTACTGCAAAATTCTGTGTAGATATTACAGAGAGTTCTATTTTTAAAAATGCTATAAAATGTTTTATTGAAAATAACCATAATAGATTATCAAAATCAGAAATACATACATGTGGTGAAGTGTGGACTAATGGAATGGAAATAGCCATTTGTACTTTGGTTGCTAAAAAATATTATAGCGATGAAGAAGTGAAAAAGAGAAATGCTAAAAAGAATCCAGGTAAACTGATGAAAGAATATTCTGATAAAGATACAACTTCTAATATACTGTCTCAGGTAAGAAAACCTTTTGTCTCTATCCATTATGATACCGCTGAAGATATGATAAAAGATAAAGATAATTTGGAAAGTGGTTCTATTGTTCATATTCGTGATTCTAGTAAATTCTACTATAAAGATATAGACGGAGAATTTTCATTTTTATATTGTTCTGAACCAGAAAACGATTTAATACCAGATGAATATACGATCTCTTGGAGTAGTTATTTTATGGGTATTGCTCAATTGGTTAAGAAGCGTTCTAAAGATCCTGCTTGTAAAGTTGGTGCTTGTATTGTTAAAGATAATAAAATTCTCGCTACTGGTTATAATGGATTTCCTCGTGGTATAGATGATAATAAATATCCTTGGACCAAAGATAGTGATAATCCTACTAAGAATAAGTTTTTCTATGTAGTACATGCAGAATTGAATGCTATATTAAATTCTGATACACCTGTTGTAGGTGCTGAGTTATATGTAACAAAGTTTCCTTGTAATGAGTGTGCTAAAGCTATTATTCAGTCTGGTATTAAAAAGATTATCTATTATGATGATAAAGACGATCCTGTGTTATTTGATATAGAAAAGAACAAAGTTACTTTAAATATGCTTTCTGATGCAGGTATTGAAATAATTAGATATTGTCCAATAGGATATAATGAATTAATTCGTCTTTGATCATCAAATTTGTACCAGTAAAAAAGCATGTATTTTAAAGAGTATAGAATCGAAGAAAATGGATAGAGATTAACCTCTCTATCCATTTTTTCTATGCTGAAATTCAACATGTAGTTTTACATTTAGATAATCGCTTAATATTATTTTAGAGCGAAATAAATCCTAAAAATATAAAGATAACTAGGAGAGGAGATTTATATCATGATTATGCATTACATTATAAAACGAGACGGAAGAAAAGACAATTTCAATCGTAGAAAAATTGAAAGAGCAGTTGAGAAAGCTTTTATCGAAGTAGATGGAGTTGTTGATAGTTACGCTACTGCAAAGATTCATTCTATTGCAGACTTTATTGAGCAGAAAATTAAAGCTGGAGATAAAGAATATACAGTAGAAGAAATTCAGGATCTTGTACAGAATGGTCTCATGAATACTAAGAGAAAGGATGTAGCTGTAGCTTTCATTACTTATAGAAATGAAAGAAACCGTATTCGTGGTAATCATATTGATAAAGCGATTGATGAAATCGTTAATGGTAAATCCGAATATTGGAATGGAGAAAACTCCAACAAAAATTCTTTGCTTGTAACTACTCAGAGAGATTATATTGCAGGTGAAGTATCTACAGACAAAGCTATGAGAGAATTACTTCCTATGGAAGTTGTATTGGCTCACAAAGCATCAGAGGTTCATTTCCATGATGCTGATTATTTTGCTCAGAAAGCATTGACAAACTGTGAATTAGTTAATGCTGAAGATATGCTGCAGAATGGTACTATAGTAAATGGTGTTGCTATCGATAAACCTAAGAGACTTATTACAGCATCTACTATTTTAACTCAGATTATTCTTGCAGTAACTTCTTCTACATATGGTGGATGTACTGTAACTCTTACACATCTTGCACCTTTTGTTCGAGATAGTTTTGTTTCTCATATGAAAGAAGGACTCAAATGGATTGATAAACTTTCTGATTATAAAATTGAAAGATTTGAAAAATGGTTTAGAAATTCTGGTCTTTCAGTATTAATGGATGAAAAATTTATCAATGATCATCCTGATGCTTATGCTTATGCTTGGGAAAAAATTAAGAAAGAAGTTAAAGATTCTGTACAAACTTTTAACTATCAGGTTAATTCAATGACTAATACAAATGGTCAGGCTCCTTTTCTTACAGTATTCATGTATCTTGGAGAGACAGATGAGTTCAAACCTGAGTTGGCTATGTTGATCGAAGAATTCTTACATCAGAGAATTTTAGGATTTAAGAATCGTAATGGTGTATATATTACTCCTGCATTCCCTAAACTTATCTATGTAACTGAAGAAGATAATATTCATGAAGATTCTAAGTATTGGTATCTTACTGAACTTTCTGCTAAATGTATTGCTAAGAGAATGGTTCCTGATCTTATCTCTGAAAAGATAATGAAACAGTTGAAAATTGACGAAAATGGAAACGGAAACTGCTATCCTGCTATGGGTTGTCGTTCATTCCTTACACCTTATATTGATCCTAAAACAGGTAAACCTAAATATTATGGTCGTTTCAATGGTGGTGTTGTTACTATCAATCTTCCTGATATTGCATTGTCTGCTCGTAGAGATATCTATGGAGAAACTGCTAATGATCAGCCTTTCGAACTTACTCCTGAACTTGAAAAGAGATTCTGGGAAATCTTTGAAAAGAGAACAGAAGTATGTCATAAAGGTCTTCGTAAGAGATATGAAAGAATTGCTTCTATCACTTCAGATGTAGCTCCTATTCTTTGGCAGGCAGGAACATTTGCAAGACTTCAGCCTGGTGAGTCTGTAGAGCCTCTTCTTAGAGGTGGATATGCTACATTCTCTCTTGGATATGCAGGTCTCTATGAATGTGTAAAGGCTATGACCGGAAAGACTCATTCAGGTGGAGAAGGGATGGAGTTTGGTATGAAGGTTATGCAGGCTCTCAATGATAAGTGTGCTCAATGGAGAGAAGCAGAAGATATTGCATACTCATTATATGGAACACCTATTGAAAGTGTAACATATAAGTTTGCTAAGTCTCTTCAGAATAAGTTTGGTATTATTGAAGGTATTACAGACAGAGGTTATATTACTAACTCTTATCATATTAACGTAAGAGAAGAAATTGATGCTTTCAGTAAATTGTCTATCGAATCTCAATATCAGAAACTTTCACCTGGTGGTGCTATATCATATGTAGAGGTTCCTAATATGCAGAACAATATTCCTGCTGTACTTGAACTTATGAAGTTCATGTATGATAATATCATGTATGCAGAGATTAATTCTAAGTCTGATTATTGTCAGTGTTGTGGATATGACGGCGAGATTCAGATTAAAGGAGAGAAAGCAGGAAATCTGTATTGGGAATGTCCTAATTGTGGAAACAAAGACCAGAAACTTATGAATGTAGCACGACGTACTTGTGGATATATTGGTACACAGTTCTGGAATCAGGGACGTACTGAAGAGATCAAAGAGAGAGTTCTTCATTTATAATCAAATTAACTACTCTTGGTGGATGAAAATTCACCAAGAGTTTTATTTCGTCGGAGGTTTATTATGAATTATGCAAATATAAAATATAATGATATCGCTAATGGTTACGGTGTCAGAACTAGCTTATTTGTATCAGGTTGTAGAAATAATTGTCCTAATTGTTTTAACAAAGAAGCTCAAAATTTCAAATATGGTAATCTATTTACTGATGAAGTAGCAGATAAGATAATTGAATCAGTTAAAGCAAATCATTATAAAGGAATTACTATCTTGGGTGGAGAACCTATGGAACCTGAAAATGCTTCGGAACTTATAAAATTTGTCAAGAAGTTTAGAAAAGTATACGGTGATACTAAAGATATTTGGTTATTTACCGGATATATTTATGAAGACTTGCTGGAGTACGATGATGACAGAACTAGGCTTGCAGAATCTGTTGATATTATCGTAGATGGTCGAAGCTAAAAAGAGTATCATTTTACAATTCAGAGGTAGTTCTAATCAGAGAATTATTGATGCTAAGAATAAAACTGATATAACTAATCAGTTTAAATAAAAGATAAGGAGAAAGATATTATGTCAAGAAATGTATCAAAAGATGGAAGATTAAAAGTAGGAGATATTGTATCCCATTTCAAAAGAGATGGGTATCTCGAAGAATCAGCAGTGCTCGGTGAAACAGCACAAAAGAATATTTATCTGTATGAAATTTTAGCATTTGCTAAACATACAGAAACCAAAGAAGAATTAGTAGTATATAAAGCATTATATTCAAATCAGGATATGGGAGTAGACTTCGGTGTATATTGCAGACCTTATGATATGTTTATGTCAGAAGTTGATAGGGAAAAATATCCGGATGTTAAACAGAAATATCGTTTTGAAATTTGGAACGGTGATACAAAATAAAAATAAAGTTCCTCAGATGAGTAAAATCATCTGAGGAATATTTGCTTAAATTATATATTATAAACTTGTATATACATGAATTTTATAAAATTTTAAGGAAAGGAACAAATGATACTATGAATAAGGAAAAAGAAGAAAGAATGAAAAAAGCAGCAGAAGAAGCTTGTGAGAAAATTCATAAAGATGCATCAAAAAGAGTTACAGATACTATTGTAGAAAAGATTCAAAGTATGAATTTAGACGAAGATCTCGATTATGCAAATTTTGTAAAACTTAATTTTGAGATGATGAAAGAGCTTGGAAATATCGGAGTTGTAATGAGCGCTGTTAGTTCAGATAATCAGGATAAATCTAAAGTTATCTACAATGCTACATTACCATTTAAATTTGAAATTATCGATGATAACGGAGAAGTTTATACACATTTTAAGGCAGCTCAAAAAGCCAAAAAGATTATAACTGAATATAGAAGAAAAGTTGGTCCTATGGTACTTGGAGATACAAATCCTGAGGATTTTACATTCTGTTATAAAATGAGAGATGATGTGTGGACTGAAGAAAGAAGAGATCATTATTCTATATTGATTCAGGAAGAAGTTGATAATGCTGTAAAAGTGTTAGAAGATCTTGAAAAGAAAAAACAAACAGAAGAACAAAAAGATTGATTATTCGAGGGAGTAGTTATATAATGGGTAAAGTTATAGAACCATTTGATTTTGCTTCTAGACTTATGGAAATGGACAAAGGAGTTTTAGAAGAAATTTTTAATATAAGATTAGTTTCCAATGAAGATATATTTAAAAAATTTTCCTACAATGAGGCTATGACTATATACAATGTTTGGAGAGATATTAAAAAATAATATACTATTAAACAATCAGTTAATAGTCCTCGGCTGGAGTATTAAATCTTATTAAAGTTATATATTATAAATTTAGAAAGGAGGAAATTAAAGATGGAATCTACAAAGATTTATGAAGAATCTCGCAAAGAGCTTATTAGAATTACCAAAGAAACCAGTACAGGTGAAATTAGAATTGATCCTAGCAAACTTGATACTGAAACTAAAGGTCAAATACTGAAAGCTATTAGAGGTGTAGCAAATCAGAGACAGAAAGATATCGAGAAAATTATTTTCGGTGTACAGAATTAGGAGGTCTAAAAAGTGAGCAACAATGATTTCGATATTCCAGTTAAGATTGAAGTTGACAGTGAAGAAGTTGAAAATCAGCTTGGTAAAGTTGGTTCGTTTCTATTGGGACATACAGTCGAAATGTTATTTGGTAAAAGAGGTTTAATTAGACCTGAGTTTGAAACAACTTTTTGGTTAGGAAATTATTTTATCAAAATTGATATGCATTAGGATATTTCTAAGGAAGAGGTGCTATTATGGCAAAAAAGGATACTTTTGAAAAGATGTATGATTTATACAATGCTATTGTTGATATTGACAAAATTGTTAATGCTCCTGATGAAATCAATCAAAATGGAGAATGTAAATTAGATCAAGTATTATTCTATGTAAAAGATATCCCAAAGGCAGATTACAATATTCAATATTCTACTCAGATTATTCAGAATATAAGAGCTGCTATTGTGGAAATGTATTCTAAGGTATCTCAGGAGATTAATGATGATATTGGAAATGGAACAGCTCCTGTATCTATGGGTTGTAGACAAAATCCACCTATTATGATACCTCAGCTTAGTCTATCTAATCAGGTTCGGAATAATTTTGGTTTGGGAGCTGTTAAAAATAACAGAGAAAGAGGTAGTATCTATGCAGCAAGACAAACAGATTAGTGTAACTCTTACTTATCCTCATTCAGATGAATATGAATTTCTTACTAAGATCGAAATAATAGATTTAGATGCTGAGGCTAAGAGAGATATTGCTACTGGTGATGGTTTCTTAATTGGAAAACCTAAAAATAGCAATAAAAAAGATATGAAAGATATTAACGGTATTTATTCATCTAGATTTGGACAGAAGTTAGGTGATGTAAATCCGTTCGCTGATAGATATAGTTGTGAATGTGGTTATACAACATCTCGTATTAATCATGGTATTGAATGTCCAATGTGTAAAACCAAGGTTAAGTATGTAGATGACAACTTCAAGATGTTTGGATGGATTGTATTGAAAGATGAGTATCATATTATTCATCCGAAGTTCTATGATGCTCTTGATTACATTTTTGGTGAGTCTAAATATAATGAGGAGAGAAAGAAGATGAAGGGTGGTAGAAGATTAAAGAATATTCTCAACTATTCACCTGAAGTAGATCAGCATGGTTTTGAAACAGAATGTGCTTTTAAACCAGATAAAGAGCCTTATTATGGTATTGGTATGATCGAGTTCTATAACAGATTTGATGAAATATTACAATATTATTACAATAAATAAAATGAAAATATCTCTTCATATCATCTCTCTAAAAAAATGTATGCCTAAAAAACTTCGTAGAAAAATCCCAGAGCAGAACATCGTGTAAGTTTACATATCGTTGCAAAAAAGGACGAAAACAATCCGTTAATTAACGGAATTGTAGCCAACGCGTAGACGGAAAATGGCACAGTGAAGTCTTGCAAGCGTAAGCGCAGCACTAACGAACTGGGGCATTTTTCGTCGAAAGCGTTGGCTAATAATTTGCATTTACAAAATTTTCTTCTTACTTTATTTTGTGCAAATATTTTCATAGATGTTCTGTAACTTATATTGACTGTTATTGTCATCTGTTCTATTATATACTAGTATATCTAAAATTTTATTTTCCTATTTTTGAGGATTTTAATGAAGAAATTTATTTCAATTTTAATATTTTGTTTGATTTTTTCATCTGTTGCTTTTGCTCAAAGTGAAATTCAAACAGCACAAATGTTTTTTCAATCTATTTCTGAATATTATGGAACAATTACAGATTACGAGGCAGATATAGATATCACTGCTGGTAAAAATCAGATGAAAGGGAAGGTTTCTTTCAAACGCCCTGATATGCTTAGAATTGATTTTTCAGAGCCTGAATCTCAAGTTATTGTTTTTAATGGAGAACGCCTTGTAATTTATCTTCCAAAAGCAGATGCTATTTTAAGTCAATCTGTAAGTTCAGATTCTGAATCAAGTGGGGCAAATCTTGCAACTCCTCAGGGACTTGCTTTAATGAGTCGTTATTATTCAATTGGATATGAAAATTCACCTAACCCAGAGCCACTTGATGCAAATAATCCAAAAAGTGAAAAAGTAATAAAACTTATTTTGTCTCGCAAAAATAGTTCAGAAGGATTTAGATATATTCGCTTGGCAATTTCTCCAAAGTTAAAATTGATTAGAAGAGTACAAGCAACTTCTGCAACTACAGAAGAAGATTTTATTTTTCATTTTTCAAATTATACATTAAATAATAGCATTCCGGATACTCGTTTCTTATACGATACTCCATCGGATGCAAATACATATGATAACTTTTTATTCTCAGAATAATATTGAATAAGGAATAATAATGGAAAGTTTTGGTCAACTTTTACGTGTAACAAGAGAAAGTCAAGGAATTGATATTAATAAAGCAGAAAGAGAGACAAGTATATCCAAAGAATATATTACTGCTCTAGAAGAAGAAAATGTTTCTCTTTTCCCAGGCGAACCTTATTTGGTTGGTTTTTTAAGAAATTACTCAGAATATTTAGGCCTTGATGCAAAGTATTTAATTTCACTTTACAAAGCAAAAATGATTCAAGAAGCTCCTATTCCAGAAGGATTATTAAAAAAAGAGCCACCTCGTTTTCTAAAACCTTTGATTATTTCCCTCGCAAGCGCTTTGGTTGTTGTAGCAATCGTGCTTGTTTGCGTGTTCACTTTTAAAAAAGAACCTGAATCAGAAAATGAAATTTTAACCGAAGCAAAAAAAGGTGCTGAATATCAATTAACAGCAATGCCAATTCAAAAACGAGTTTACAAAGATGATGTTTTAAAAGTAATTCTTAATAATGAAACTGTAGAAATGACTGTTGCAGGAACAAAAAATTTCTTATCTTTGAATACTCCTGTTGGTTTGCAAATTATTGAATTAGGTGAAGAAATCGAACTTAATATCGATGGAAAAGATAAAAACGATATTGTAGTTTTCCTTTCTGATATCTCAAAAAATGACGAACAAAAAGGTGCAGAGGTTAGAATGTTCACTCTTGATCCAAATCAAGTTGCTAGTGCTACACCTACAGTTGATGTAAAAGAAATTCCACTTGTTTCAGAAATTGAACAAAAGCAAACTTCAAATCAAATTGTTTTATTTGAAGGAAATCGTGCTTATCCATTTACAATTGATGCAACTTTCCGTGGAGCTTGTTTGTTCCGATATGCTCCAGACCGAAAAGATTCAGTAGAAGATTATTTTACTACCGGCGATAGATTTGTAACAACTGTAAATAATACTATCAGAATTTGGATGTCAAATGCTAATGCCTTAAAACTTCAAGTTATCGGTGATGGTCGAACAGAAAGTATCGAAGTAGGTCGTCCTGGACAAGTTTTAGTACAAGATATCAAATGGATCAAAGATTACGACGGTAAATATAAATTGGTGGTTTTAGAAGTTGACTAAAAAAACTGATTTTCAACGAATTTTCTTTTTAGACCAGCATGGTTGTGCAAAAAACCAAGTTGACGGAGAATTAATTATTTCAGAACTTGCAACTAAAGGATGGACTCGTACAGAAAATCCTGAGGAAGCAAGTTTGATAATAGTTAATTCTTGTGGCTTTATTGAAAGTGCTAAACAAGAATCTCTAAATTCAGTATTTGAAGCAAGTAGTTATTATCCCAACGCGAAAATTGTTTTAGCAGGTTGTCTTGCAGAGCGTTATCATCAAGATTTTGCAGAAAGTTTAACGGAAGTTTCTGGAATTTTTGGTAACGGTAAAATTTCTGCCATCGGCGATTTTGTCGAAAATCTCTTTGAATCTTCATTCAATTCTAAAACTCAAAATCCTAAGGTGCAAGTTTTTCCTCAAGAAAATGTCTGTGACGGAAATCGTCTTGAGTTGTTAAATTTGCCTGGTTCTGCCTATGTAAAAATTACAGAAGGTTGTAATAATCATTGTAGCTTTTGTGCCATTCCTATAATTCGTGGCGAATTACGCAGTCGTTCAATTTCAACTATCATAGAAGAAATAAAATCACTTTTATCTAAAGGAATTTTTGAAATAAATCTTATTGGGCAAGATTTAGCTTCTTACGGTAAAGGAAAAAACGAAAATTCTAAAGTTGTGGCAGGTTTTGAAAAAGAAAAAAGCCCGTTGGCAACTTTGCTTTCTGAAATTTCTAAACTTTCGGGAGATTTTTGGATTCGTCTTTTATATATTCATCCAGATAATTTTCCTCAAGATATTTTGCCAATAATTTCTGCCGATAAACGAATTTTGCCTTATTTTGATATACCTTTTCAAAGTGGAGATGATAAAATCATTCTTCAAATGAACCGAAAGGGAAGTGCTGAAAAATATATCAATCTTGTTAATATGATTCGGGAATCTCAACAGAATAGTTTTTATTCTGATGTTGCTTTAAGAACAACTTTTTTGTGTGGATTCCCTGGCGAAACTGATGAGCAAGCAAAAAATACTGTAGATTTTTTAACAAATATTCAAAGTGATTGGTCTGGATGTTTTGCTTACAGCCAAGAAGAAGATACTGTGGCTGGCGAAATGAAACATCAAGTTTCTGCAAAAAAAAGTAAAGCTCGTTGTGATGTTTTATCAAATTTGCAAACACAAATCACTCAAGAAAAATTAAAACGACATGTGGGAAAAATTTATAGAGTTTTAATCGAAGAAGTTATACCAACTGACGAAGAAGAAGGAGGAATTGCCATCGGACGAACTTGGTTTCAGGCTCCCGAAGTTGATGGAGCAACTGTAATAAATTACGACCTTGATGATGAAGTTTCTTGTAAAAAGATTTATGCAGGAAATATTGTTGATGTTAAAATTCAAGGTGTAAGTTCTGTAGATGTCTTTGGAGTTTTGGTATAAAAATGGATGCTTTTGAATATCTTTCAGTTTTAAATAAAGAACAAAAAGAAGCTGTAGTTCATTCAGGTTCTCCTTTGTTAATTTTAGCAGGAGCAGGTTCTGGTAAAACTCGTGTAATAACTACAAAAATTGCATATATGATTTCGGAATTGGGAATAAATCCTTATTCAATTTTGGCAGTTACGTTTACAAAAAAAGCTGCCAATGAAATGCAAGAGAGAGCAATTTTTTTAGAACCTCAAGCAGCAAAATCTCAAATTCGTACCTTTCACTCTTTTGGTTCTTGGTTTTTACGACGTTACGCAGAAGAAGCAGGAATTGATAAAAATTTTACAGTTTACGATGATGATGATATGGTTTCGCTTTTATTGAAAGCAGTTCCAAATATAAATCGTCAGCAAGCAAATGGAATTGCAAGTAAAATTTCTAGAGCAAAAGATTATTGTCTTTTACCAGAAGATTCTGACAAATTTTCACAATATAATGTTGATTCAAGTGCTGAATTTATCGAAATGTACCAAGCTTATCAAAAGCGACTTCGTCAAACAGGAAATGTGGATTTTGGAGATTTAATTTTACTTCCTGTGCTTTTACTTCGTAATGATGAAAAAATCCGTTCTGACATTCATTCAAGATTTAAAGTTGTAATGGTTGACGAATATCAAGATTCCAATGTTGCTCAGTTTGCTTTGCTTGAACAACTTGCAGGAAAAGACACATATATTTGCGTTGTTGGTGATGATGACCAATCAATTTATAAATTTCGTGGTGCCGAAGTAGAAAATATATTAACTTTTCAAGACCATTTTGAAGGAACTCAAGTAATTAAACTTGAAACAAATTATCGTTCAATTCCGCCTGTGTTAAGTTCTGCAAATTCTGTTATCGCAAATAATAAAAATCGACTTGGAAAAACTCTTATTGCTCACAGAGATGGCGAAAAAAAGCCAGTTGTAGCTTTTCTTTCAAATCAAGATGATGAAGTTGAATATGTTTGTGAATTAATAAAAAAATCTCATAAAGATGGAGTTCCTTATTCGGATTGGGCAGTTTTATACAGAATGAATGCTCAGTCTTTAGGTTTTGAAACAGAATTTTTGCACAGAAAAATTCCTTACAGCGTTGTAGGTTCTCTAAAATTTTATCAAAGGGAAGAAATAAAAGATGCTTTATCTTTTTTAGCTTTTCTTTCTAATCCAAAGGATGAAGTTGCATTTTCTCGCATTGTAAATAAACCTGCCCGAGGAATTGGAAAAACTAGCCAAGAAAAAGTTTTTGAAACATTTAAATTAAATTCTGGCTCAACTTTAATTGAAAATTATTCTTTAATTGATGCCAGCCTTGATGCTTTATCAAATCTTCCAAAAAAAGCAAAAGAAGGATTAAGTGATTTTGTTAAAATTGTACAAGATTTGCTTAAAATGTTAAAAGAAAATTCTACTGAAAAAGAAGAATCTTCTTTAACAAGCCAACTTGCAGAATCTTCACTTATGGGAAAAGAAAATGAATCTGAAATTGAAGTGCAAAATGTTTTAGAAAGTTTTAATAGCAAAAAAAAATTATCAGAGTTTATCGAAAAAATGATAAAAGATTCTGGTTTTCAAGAATATTATGAAAATCAAGATGAAATTGCTCATACTCAAAAAGCAAATAACTTGCAAGAATTGATAAATAGTGCTTCCTTGTATAATTTGTCGGTGCAAGGTTTAACTGATTTTTTAGACCACATTGAACTTGATAGAACTTTAGAGCTAGCAGACGAAGAACAAGAAAATCCTGATAGAGTAACTTTGATTACTTTGCATAACACAAAAGGTTTGGAATTTCCTCGAGTTGTAATTACAGGAATGGAACATGGTCTTTTTCCTCGAGTTGATAAAGTTGACGAAGAACTTGAAGAAGAAAGGCGTCTTTTTTATGTAGGAATTACTCGAGCAAAGGATGAACTTTATCTTACTTCCTGTGGATTTAGGCGAATGTATGGAAAAACTGAAATTGCACAACCTAGTCCATTTTTGCTAGAACTTGATAAATCTAATATTGAATTTAAAGGAAAAGTTCCTCTTGCTTTTAAAAGTGATAAATCTCCAGTTGGAAAATCTTTTAATCAAAATACTTTGGAAGGTCGTTGGAAACGAGGCGTAAAAGTTTACCATGATGATTATGGTTACGGATATATCATGAATGGAGATGATTCTGGTGACGAATATTTAATTACAGTTCAGTTTGAAACTGGAGCTGTAAAAAGATTTATGCCAAAATATCAATCAAACAGATTGACTATAATCAATTAACAAGATTTTCAAAATTATTGAATAATTACTAAAAATACGATAGTATGTAATTTATGAGTACTCACGAAAAAAAAATTGATGAACAAACTTTAGATGCATTGTTGTATCTTTCTCGTCTTTCTCCAGAGTCTACAAATCTGGAAGTTTTACGTTCTCAAGTTGATCAAATTGTTGGTTATTTTGATTTGTTATCAGAATATGATGATAGCCAAAATCCTTATGATGCATATCCTGCAACTCAGGCTGAAAATTTAAGAGAAGATGAAGTTGTAAGTGGATTGGCAATTTCAGATGTAAAAAAAGTTTCAGAAGAATTTATGGACGGATATTTTAGAGTTCCAAAAGTTCTTGGAGAAGGAGCATAAAATGATAAATGAATTATCTATCCAAGAAGTTTTAGAAGGTTTTTCTTCTGGAAAATTTACTTGTAAAGAATTAGTAAAACAAACTATTGATACATACGAATCAGATAAAAATTCTGAAATCCCTTTGAATGCTTTTTTAGAGATGTATTATGATTCTCTTTCTATTGCAGAAAAAGCTGACGAACTTTACCAAAAAGCTCGTAGTGAAGGTGAAGAATCATTAAAAAAATTATTACAAGAAAAACCTCTTTTGGGGGTTCCTTTTGCTGTAAAAGATAATATTTCTGTAAAAGGAAAAAAACTTACTTGTTCAAGCAATATTTTAAAAGGTTATGTTGCACCATATAACGCAACTGTAACTCAACGCTTACTTGACGCAGGTGCTATTCCTCTTGGTCGTTGTAACATGGACGAATTTGCAATGGGGTCTTCTACAGAATATTCTGTTTACGGAGCAACAAGAAATCCTATTGATAGAGAATATGTTTCTGGTGGTTCTTCCGGTGGCTCAACTGCTGCCGTTGCTGCAAATCAAGCTATTTTTGGTTTAGGTACAGAAACAGGAGGTTCAGTTCGTTTGCCTGCTTCCTATTGTGGAGTTTACGGATTAAAACCAACTTATGGAGTTCTTAGCCGTTGGGGAGTTGTTGCTTACGGAAGTTCTCTTGACCAAGTTGGTTTGATTGCTCATACACCAAAAGATATTGCACTTCCTTTATCAGTTTTGTCTGGTGTAGATTTTTATGACGATACTTCTTGTGATTTACCAAATTCAAATGAATTACAAAATCTAAAATCATTATCTGATGAAGAATTTAAGAAATTAAAAATTGCTGTTCCTCGTCAATTTGAACAAGCAAAAGGTCTTGATAAAGATGTTGCAAAAGTTTTTGAAGATACAAAAAATTGGTTTATTTCAAAAGGGGCAACTATCCAAGTTGTAGATTTACCAATTTTAGACGCTTCTATTGCAAGTTATTATATTATTGCTTTATCAGAAGCTGCTTCTAATTTAAGCCGTTTTGACGGAATCCGTTACGGAAATCGTCAAGATCCAGGTCAAGGTTACGATGAACTTTACACAAAAACTCGTAGCGAAGGATTTGGACCAGAAGTAAAACGCCGTATTGTAATTGGAAATTATGTACTTTCTGAACAGATGTCTGGAAAATGTTATAAGACAGGAATGAGTGTTAGAGCAAGAATTCAAAAAGAAATTGCAAAACTCTTTGAAAGTTTTGATTTGATTTTATCTCCAACATGTCCAACTCCTGCATTTAAACTTGGGCAAAAAGTTGATGATCCAATGGAAATGTATTTGTCAGACCTTTTTACAACTTTTGTAAATCTTTCTAGAGTTCCTTCAATTTCTGTTCCAGCTGGATATACAAATCCAAGTGATAATTCAACAAAACTTCCAATTGGAATTCAGTTTGTTGGAAAAATGTTTTCAGAATCTCTTATCATGAAGATTGCACAAAGTTGGGAAGACTCTCATCCTTTGTGTGGTTATCCAATACGGGATGGCAAAAATGCTTTTTCTGGAAATGAGAGTGGGAGATAACAAATGAGTATAGATAAATATAAAATTGTGATAGGTTGCGAAATTCACTGTCAGCTTACAACAAAAACAAAGGCTTTCTGTGCTTGCGAAAATCGATATGGTGGAATGCCAGATTCTCGTGTTTGTCCAGTTTGTTTAGGACTTCCTGGGGCAATGCCAAGAATCAGTAAAGGATATGTTGAAAAAGGTGCAATTGCAGGTTTGGCTTTAAACTGTAAAATTGCTAACTTTACTAAGTTTGATAGAAAACACTATTTTTACCCAGACTTAACCAAAGGTTATCAGATTACACAATATGATATTCCTCTTTGTTCTGATGGATTTATCGATTTACCTTATACTCATTTACCAGAAACACAACGTCCTGGTGGAAAAGATTTTATCGGAACAGATTTTACAGGAAAATCTAATGATATCGATGGAAAATATAAACGCATTAGAATAGAAAGAATTCACCTTGAAGAAGACGTAGGTAAAAGTTTGCACTTAGAAGGTGCTCATAGTTATATCGATTACAACCGTTCAGGAACTCCACTTATCGAAATTGTAACTAAACCAGATATGACTTCTCCTGACGAAGCTGCTCTTTTTATGCAAACTGCACAAGAAATTTTACGATATGTTCAAGTTACAAACGGAAATCTTGAAGAAGGAAATATGAGGTGTGATGCAAATATCAACCTTACAATTTGGGAAGATGGCAAAGAATATCATACTCCAATTTCTGAAATTAAAAACTTAAACTCATTTAGAGCAATAAAAGACGCATGTAGTTACGAAGTTCAACGTCAACTTGAAGAATTTAAAACAGACAGAAAAGAATTTAATCCTGGTTTTAAAAACACAATGGGTTGGGACGAAGTTAATGGAAAAACAGTTGTTCAGCGTACAAAAAATTCTTTTATTGATTATCGTTTTGTTGTTGAACCTGATATTAAACCATTTTCAGTTTCTGAAGAATTTATTGAAAATGCTAGAAAACAAGTTGGTGAACTTCCAGAAGCAAAACGCACAAGATTTAAAAAGGATTTTGGTCTTTCAGATTTTGATGTTGAAACTTTAACTTCTTCAAGAGATTTATCTTTGTGGTTTGAAGAAGCTGCAAGTCAATCAAAGGATGTAAAGAAGGTTGCAAACTGGATTTTAGCTGAAGTTTTGGCAATTCTTAACGAAAAAAATATTCCGATAACAGAATTTCATCTTAGTCCAAAACATATTGCTCAACTTGCTGATTCTGTTGCGGAAGATAAAATTACAAGTAAACAAGCAAAAGATGTTTTTGCAACAATGCTTGAAACATCAAAATATCCAGAGCAGATTATTTCAGAACTTGGTTTAACTCAAGTTACTGATAATGATGCAATTTTGAATTTTGTAAAAGAAGTTGTTCAAGAAAATCCAAAAGCAGTTGAGGATTTTAAGAACGGCAAAACAAATGTAGTTGGCTGGCTTATGGGGCAAGTCATGAAAAAATCTGGTGGTAAGGCAAACCCTAAAACTGCCACCGAACTTTTGAAACAGATTCTTTCAGAGGTATAAAAGAAAATGTTCGATAAAAACTGGTTCGCAGATGAAATAACCACACGATATGGTTATGTAAAAAGAGCCAGAGGTTATTTTTTGTACACAGAAAAGCAAGTACGCCTAACCGATATGTTCCAGGAAGCTGGAAGAGCAATTCTTGGTTGGGGTGGTGGAAAGGCTCGGTTGGAGTTTAAAAATGCTCTTGAACGAGGCGTTACTGGAAGTTTTAGAACAAAGTATAGTCATCAGTTGGTGAAAGCCATAAATCAGTTTTTGCCAGACTATCCAAATGTTCGTTGGTATAATAGCAAAGATTCTTTATACCGAGCCATATCTTCCTATTTTCAAAAGGAATTTGTAGAACCTTTTGTTGAATCACCTGTTTTAGCAAATTTTGCAGATTTACATGCTGCTTGTTGGATGCGTGTAAATAAAATTTCAAGATGGCGTCCTTGGTTGGAAGATGCTTGGTATTCATCCTTTGTAAATATGCCTGTTGCTTTACAAGAATCGGTTTCCATTCCTCAAACAGCAGTTGTTGTTTCGCCTCCATTTCCTTGGTCTGTAACTTCATTTATTGTTGCTTACAGTGATGAAAATGAAGAAAGAATCGTTCCTTCTGATTTTGCTCCTCCTCCATTGTTAGCAGCTCTAACTCGTTCATTTTATGATTTGTACGCAGAGTTACCAGTTCGCAGTGAAAAGGATTGGAGACTTTATGATGATATTCTTTTACGATATTTTGATAGACGAGGACCATATTTAATTCCGAAAGTTCCAAAAGAAAAATACGAAGAATTTTTCTTACATTGCTTGGATCAGCATCTTGTTATTTCTCCAACTTATGTATTTCCTTCAATTGTACCTTACGGCGTTGATGTTGGAGTTTTTAACTTATTAAAGAAAAATCCTTTTGTTTGGGAATAATAGTTTTTATGACGAATGATGCACAGTTAATTTTGCAAATAATAAAACTTGTTCTAGGTGGATTTTCAACATTGTTTGCTATCTTGTTAATTTCAAAAACGAGAGAATTTTCTTTATTATCTCTAATTCTAGCAACAGTAGGAATGTATGCAGGTCTTGTTTACGAAACCCTTGTTAAATTTGGTATAATTGTAAATCGATTTTTATTTATTGGTGGAATTCCTTTTTTTGATTTGTTTTTTACTATTATACCTAGTGTATTTTTTGTTTTAGCTTTAATATTATTTTTGATTAAGAAGTAAATTGTTTTGGAGATTATATGAAAGAAAATGATAATAGAATAAATGCTTACATGAAAGCTGCAGGATTATTAAAAACTACAGAAGAATCTCCAAATGTGGCCACTTCTGATTCTCAAACTACTATAAAACTTCCAGCAAATGTACGGTTAGAAAAAAATGAAAATGCAAATCCTGAAAAAGATTCTATTTATCGTCGTGTTGCAAAATTTTTGCTTTTAATTGGAATTGATGAAGCTGCAAAAATAATTCCCCATTTAACTCCTGAGCAAACTGAAAAAATCATTCCAGAAATTGCTTCTATTCGAAGTGTTGATCCAGATGAAGCAAATGTGATTTTAGCTGAATTTGAAAACCTTGTGCAACGTTCTCGTGAAGATGGAGGAGTTTCTACTGCAAAAACTATTTTGGTAAAAGCCTTTGGGGAAGAGCGAGCAAATGAGATGCTTCAAAAAACAGTTCCTTTTCCCAATGGAAAGCCTTTTGATTACATGCAAGAAATGGAAGGTGAGAGAGTTTTCTTTTTATTAAAAGAAGAAAGTTCTGCTGTTCAAGCCTTGGTTTTATCCCACTTAAAACCAAAAGTTGCTGCCGATGTTATAAATCAAATGGAACTTTCTGCCAAAACTGAAGTAGTTCGTCGTTTAGCTACCTTAAAAAAAATTGATCCAGAAGTTTTGCGTCGTGTAGACCAAGCTATGCAAGAAAAAGTAAAAAATTCAAATACATCTAAGTCAGATTCAATTGACGGTCGTGGTGCATTGGCAGATATTCTTAAAAAAATGTCCCCAGAAAGCGAAAAAAATATTCTGTCAATGCTATCTGATACAGACCCAGATTTAGGTGTGGATTTACGCCAAAGATTATTCACAGTTGATGATGTTATTAACTGTGACGATAGAGTTATACAAGAAAAACTTCATCAAATGTCCGAAATTGAAATTGCATATCTTATAGCAGGAAAATCCCAAGATTTTAGAGATAAAATTTTCAAAAATATTTCTAAGGGTCGTGGTGACATGGTTCTTGAAGAAGAAAATTTGCATAAACCAATGCTCAAAAAAGATTGCGATGCTATTACAACTGAATTTTTTAGTTTTTTACGTAGAAAATGGGAAAAAGGCGAATTGAGAATTATTGGCAGAGATGATGAACAATATGTATAAAACAAATCTTGCAAATAGATAATTTTTACCAGAAAAAAAACTGGCTTTCGCCGAAAAATCCCCAAACTCGCTAGTGCTGCGCTACGCTTGCAAGGCTTCGTTTGGTTCTTTTTCGTCTACGCCAGTTTTTTTTCTGTACTGATTGATTATTTGCAAGATTCTTATATTACGGGTGGGAAAGGGACATAGTTTTGGGGAAAGTAAATACCATAAAATGCCTATCTCATTTCGACCTTATCTCATACAGCTCTGTCTTTTTTTAACTGTAAATGCAAAATTCGTGAAAAATGGTACGAAAATGTGAACCAGCAAAGTCGGTGAAAAAATGCGTAAGCCACGCAATGCCTTTGACAATTTCGCTTTTACCTAATCTCCGCCCATTC
>CALBXN010000194.1 GCA_937890485.1 uncultured Treponema sp. | reverse complement strand
ATAATTCTCTACAATTTGGCTACTCTATAAAAGGTGGAAAAGAGAACCGTTCCCTTTTCCATCTTCATTATCTATAATAAATTCAATTAATTTTAAATAGGGACAGGCATAATTTTAAGAATTAGATTTTTTAAATTATGCCTGTCCCCATTTAAAATTATTTTTCACTTAAATTCTTCTTTTCCATAAAAATTTTCAAACCTTGCATTCCTCCAATAACAAGTCCTCCTATCAAGAAGAAAACTATGCTAAATGTTGAAAATGTCATTGCAGATTTCGGTGCTTCTAATGTTGTAGGTCCCATTATAATTGCAAAAATTGAACCTATCATCAAACCTATAATTAAATAAATAGTTTGAGAGCGAAATTTTTCTAAACATTTTTGTATTAATTTTATAACAGTTGTAACACCTGCTACAATTCCTAAACCAAATATTATTATTGCTGGTAAATATGCAAAATTCAAATGTAATAATTCTTTTATTCCAGAAATGATTGGCATATATAGTCCGAAAATTAATAATAATGTTGAACCAGAAATTCCTGGTAATATCATTGCTGATATTGCCACCATACCAACTATAAATATATATATTGCTAAGCTAAAATTTATTTTTGTTAAATCAATACTTGTTCCTTCTCCAGACATTGGGTTTAATAATGTAATTGCTACAACTACTGCAATTCCTATTAATACAAAAAATAAATGTTTTAAATTTCCTTTTAAGATTTTTTTCTCTTCCATTATTACTATTGGGATTGCAAAAATTATAAATCCTATGAATAATGAACTTACATTATAAATTTGTGTTTCAAAAACTCTTGTTAAAACTAACACTGCTGATGTAAAACCAATTATCCATCCTAATCCTAGTTTAAATAAAAATATTATTGCATTTTTTCTATCTTTTAATTTTTCTTCTTTTGATGCATCTTTTTTACCTTTTATTAAATTTCCTAACGAGTTTATAAAATTATCATAAAACCCTAATAAAAATGCTATTGTACCTCCTGAAACTCCCGGCACACTATCTGCTAATGCCATACAAAAGCCTTGTATTATGTGCATTATTAAATCCATTATTTTTTTCATAACTTCATCCTTTCTTTTATTATCTACTCATTTCCAATTCTATACTTGCTTCTAATTCATCTAAAGCTTTTCTTTCAGCAAGATTTAATTCAAAATAGCTTTCTTTTAATTTTTTTATTGCAGCTTTTGTTGTTAGCCAAGGGTCTTTTCTTTCGTCCATCCAAGAATTTATACGAATGTTAAATGGAGCAATACTGTTTTTCATAAATTGCCACATTCCGTAGGCTCCAGATTTTGAAAGGGCAGAAATCTTATAACTTGATTCAATAACAGGAAGATATTGTAAATTTTTAGGCATATTATTTTCTTCCAGTGTTTTTTGAACAAAGGCTCTGTATTTTAAAGATTCAGTCATTACAGTATTTAACCAATCTTTTGCAAAATTACTTGTATATTGTTCAATTTGTTTTTTTACTAAAGGATGAAAATTTTTTGCTTCTTCTTCTGCATTATTTTTTTTCTCAATTTGAATTTCTTGTACAATTTTTTCAACTTCTTGTGCAAGTTCTACTTCTTGAATAAGTTCAACTTCTTGTTGCAAAATTTCTTCTTGTTTTTCAATATTTTGAATTTCAGATTGAGTTTCACCTTCTTGTGATGTTATTTTAAAACATACACACAAAGAAAATATAGTGCACAAGAAAATCTTAATTAAAAGATGTTTATTTATTGATTTATTTATTGATTTATTTATCATTAAAGTTTCTCACCAAAATAAATTCCAGCCCATTCCCATCTTCCATGAATTTCTGGGTCAAGAGGAAAGTTTACTTTTCTAAAATATAAATACCAAACGTTGATGTATTGACTCCAACCTGTAGTTCTTAAGTAGGCTTCATTTGGATTTGAGGATTCATCTAATTTTGCAGTGTATCTAATTCGGTTTCCACGCATATAATCTTTCATTGAGAAGATTTTTTGACTGTTGGTATCAGTTTCTTCCTGTTTCCATGACATTGCAAAAAAGTTTACTTTCGAACGATATTTATCCAAAAGTGTAGAACTATATCTAGCAATTGCATTTTTTACAGCTTTTTCAAGTGCTTCAAGACTTTCAAAGGTCCAATCTTTTGGGGAATTATTAAAGTCAATTAGTTTTCTTGCTCTATTATATGCATCTGGAATACCTGCTATTTGAATTGTTGTTGCATCAGGGCGTTCCAAAAATAAAGAATAGGTATTTAATGCTTGTTCCCAGTCTCCAATTTTTTCATATTCTATGGCTTGTCGCATATAAAGTTCTGTAATGTTTACTTCATCAGGAAATCTTGTAATCAATTGGTTAAAATAGTATATTCTATTGTCAGAAGATGTACTGATTTGAATTAAATTTTGCAAACAAAGAACATGAACTGATTTTCCTTTTACGATTAAATCATCGTAGTTTTGAATAATTCTGTCAAAATAATATTCAGCAACTGAATTAGCGTTTTCTTGTATGTATGTGTAAGCAGTTAAAAGTAGCCAATAAGAGTTGTATGGATTTTCAGGATTTTTTTCTACAAAATCTGTTAGAAAAAGTATTAAACTTTTATTGTCATTTTGGTATCTGTAAGAATCTGCAATTTGATTTATAATAGAAAATGATGTCTGAGGATTTGACTTTTCTTTTTCGAGAATATTAAATAATTCTTTTTGATTTTTGCTTATTGTTGATTCTTGAGTGCAAGAAAATGCAAATAGAATATATACACAAAAAGCAAAAAATGTTATTTTATTAAGATGTAGCATAATTGCATTATAATAAAACTAATTGATAAATTACAAGGATAAATGATGAAATTTTTGAGTAAAAATATTAAAATTAATATAGTTCTTGTTATAGGACTTGCATTAATATTTGCAGGTATTCTTTTATTAACAGGTTATTTTGCAAAAAATCCTCAAAGTATTTTTTTATTTAGGGGTGTAATTTTATTTATACTTGGAGCTTCGTTTTTGTTTGTTGAATTAATGAATACTTCAAAAACTTGGTTGATGTTTATTTCTGTTGTTTTAATGTTAATTTCTGTTATAATTGGTATGATAGATGTTGGCTTTTTACCTTATGCTGTAAAAGATTTATGGCCTTGTTTTATAATTATTTTTGGGGTTACTTTAATTTTATTTTCTTTGTACAAGTGTAAAAGAATAAAAGCAGTATATCTAATTCCTGCATTAACAATTACTTTTTTTGGTGTATTTTTTATGCTTTTTTCTATGAGAATTATTAAAACAAGTTTTGTTTCTATCGCTTCTAATCTATGGCCACTATTATTTGTTTTTTGTGGAGGTGTTTTAGTTACAGCTTATTTTATACAACATCATAAACTTATAAAACAAGATAAAATTGATAGCAAAGAGGATATTGAATGAAAAAATTAAGAAGCACATTTTTATGTGTTGCTTCATTATTTCTAATATTCTCATTTTCTTGTAAATCTGTACCTGATAAAGTTGTTTCTCCTACTGTTGTTTCGGGGAATGATTCAACCCCTCAGGAAAATTTGGAGCAACAGGCTGTTCAGCTTGCAGTTCCAACAATTCCACCTAAGAATGAAAAAGTAGGCAATTTTCCAGATATAAATCCATCAACATTAAAATTGATTGAAAATGGAACTTTGCTATCCCTAAAAGAAGCTGCTTCTCTTCTTAGAAGTCCTGACCAGGTTTATAATAATCAGCAAATAATTTTGTTAAATGTTATTTCTGGAATAATGAATATTGTTTATCCAGGTGAAAAACTTTCATGGCCAATTCCTCCTGTAAATTTTGAAAATAATTATACTGCTGCACTTAATTCTGCTAAAAAAGGTGTTTATGATTTTAGTGTAGGAACTTCCGACTTTTTAGAATTAACACTTCCGTCTTTAGTTTTGATTACAGCACCTTCGTTGAAAAACTATTATCAAGAATCCGAAGCGTCTTTAAAAGAGGCTTTAGAACTTTATAGAGATTCTTTTTTAGCAAATTATTTGCTTGCTTTACTTTTTTATAGACAAAATCGAGATTTAGAAGCAATGCAGTTTTTTGCAAAAGCCTATAATATCGATGATACTTGTCTTTCAATGAATCAAATTTATGCAAATTGTTTAATAAGAAATAATGAAAATGCCCTAGTAGATGAAATTTCAAAAAAAATTCTTGAAGAAAATCCTGATAACACAGAAATGTTGAAAGTGTCCGCTATATCAAGTTTTAATTCAGGAGATTTACAATCTGCAGAACAATATGTTATTCGTGTTCTCCAACAAGAACCTGATAATATGGATTTTATATTGCTTCGTGCAAAAATTCTTATGAAGAAGGGCGAATATCTCAATGTTTCTTCTTTGTTAGATGTTTATGCAAGAAATAATGATACAAACAAAGATTATCTATTGCTAAGGACTGAATTACAAAGAGATTGGAATAAAAATATTTCCTCAGCTTCTAGCACAATACAAACTGCTTTAAATCTTTATCCAGAAGATATTGATGTTTTGTTAATGGCTGCTTCTATAATGGCAAGTTCTGGACAAAAAATTGGGCAAAAGTCCTTAAAAGAAGTTTTAGATACAGTATTAAAAAAAGAACCAGAAAATTCTTTTGCTCAGGAACTTTTAATTTCAGAATATATAAATTCAGAAAATTGGAATGAAGCCTATAATTTAAGTTCTTCATTGATTAAAAATAAAAATTATTCTGCTGAAATTTTACTTCAACATATAAAAAGTAGTATCCAGTTGGGATTAATTACTGAAGCTAGAAATACAATGCCTTTATTACATTCTGTAATAGTTGATAAATCTATTTCTGATTTAGCAGAAGTTCAAGTTTTAATTGCAGAAGGAAGAAAAGCTGAGGCTTTTGCGTTTATTCAAAAAGCACTTGCTTTATATACTGGAAAAATAAAAAGTGCATTTTATTATGAAAAAAGTCGAATTTCTGCAAATGATGATCAAAAACTTGCAGATTTACGTTCTTCATTAACAGCAAATCCTAGAAATCCGGAAGCATTATTTGCTTTGTACAAATATTATTTTGATAAATCTGACTACAGAAAAGCTCAGTATTATTTGCGTCAAGTAGTTGCTCTTAATCCTGAAAATACGAAACTTGCAGAACTTAATGCAAAATTGGATTCTTTGATTAAATAAATTTTAATTGCGTACTCTTAAAATATCTGGTAAAATAGTCTCAAATCATTTTTGATTAAATCATTATTTAAGGAAAATATAATATGCAAGAAAAGGTTTCTGCTTTTTTGGGACGACACGGATTTAGTCCTGCTGGTTATGACATTAATACTGTAATTGATGGTCTTTTGTACGATATGAAAGAAGGCTTAAAAAATGGAACAGGAAATCTTGATTCCATGGACGCTTCACAGGATATGATTCCAACTTGGGGACTTCCTCCAGCAGAATCACCTAAAAATGAATCTGTAATTGTTATTGATGCAGGTGGAACAAATTTTCGTTCTTGCTTGGTAACTTTCGATGCCGAAGGAAATCCTGAAATTAGCGAACTAGAAAAAACATCAATGCCTGGTATCGAAAGAGAACTTTCTAAAAAAGAATTTTTTGATGCAATCGCTAATAATCTTGAACACTTAAAAAATAAAGCAAGTCGTATCGGATTTTGTTTTTCTTACGCAATGCGTATCACTCCTGATGGTGACGGTGAAGTTCTTCATTTTTCAAAAGAAATTAAAGCAAAAGAAGTTGAAGGCTCTCTTGTTGGAAAATGCTTAAGTGATGCTTTAGTTGAACACGGCTGGAATCGTCCTGAAAAAATTACACTTTTAAACGATACAACTGCTGCATTGTTAGCAGGCGCTTCTTCTGCAACAGGTGGGGTAGCATACAGCTCTTATGTTGGATTTATTTTAGGAACAGGAATGAATGCAGCCTACATTGATTCTGACCCAATCGAAAAAATTGCTGGATTAAAAGATTCTAAAGGAAATTCTGCACCAGAAAGTCAAATTGTGGTTTGTGAATCTGGTAAATTCAATAAACTTCCTCGTAGTGAATTTGATGTTGAATTTGATAAAAATGCAAATACTCCAGGTCTTTATGTGATGGAAAAAATGTGTTCT
>CALBXN010000193.1 GCA_937890485.1 uncultured Treponema sp. | reverse complement strand
AAGACTTGCCCTCAATCCGAGAGCGAACAACCAAGATATTTGTTCTGCCCTCATTGTGGAAAGCCGATGAACTTAAATTAAGGAGGTATTATGCACATTTGTAATAAATGCGGTAAAACCATTGAAGAACAAGAATTGTTTTTCAAAAACACTGAAAATCTTTCACTTTGGCTAAAACTTCCGTTATCAAAAGACTATAAATCCTTTTTTGCTTGCGAAGGATTTTATGATTTTTCTGTAGCCACTAACTCAAATGAAGAAAATAATGGGACAGATTTTAACATAAACAATACTCTTGATATTCCACTATTTAAATTCGCATTTAATATTTATTCTGATAAAGTTATCACAGACATAAATTTAGGTAGATTTTATTTTACTGATACAACAGGAGTTATTTTTTATCAATCAGTAGATGGATTATTTACAAATTTCAATATTAATAAAACAGAATTATCACTTTTTGCAGGTTATACAGGTTTAATAAATGCAAGAAATACAACATATTTCAATAATCCCTATAATGATACTGCAAATATTTACGCTTTATCTCCAAAATTTTTGGTAGCTTCAGCAAGAGGAAAATTCAATATTTTTAATACACAATTTTTTAATGCTGAATTTTTTACTTCCTTTGATTTAGGGAAATTAGATTACAACAAAATATACACAACACTCACATTTAATGGTGCAATATCTCAAAGATTTTTCTATATTCTACAATCTACTCTAGGAATGAATATAAAATCTGATGGTTCCGAAAAATTAACTATTGCAAATCTTTCTAAAATTGACTTGGCAACATATTTTAGTTTCTTAAATTCTTCTTTAACATTTAGCGGAGTGTATGCATCTGGTAATACAAAAGGAATATCAGCATTTCAACCTGTTTCTGAAATAGAATCATCTGTTATAGGGCACACTTTCTCTTCTATGATGAGAGCAGGAGTCATATACACTTTCAAACCAGTTGATTCATTATACATATCTTTAGATTCTGATGGTATATGTTCATTCAAGGAAATTGATTCTGCTTTAATTTTTGACGGAATACAATGGAAAATTGAAGCAAAGTGGCAAATTGTTAGTGATGTTTATGTTTCCTTAAATGGACAACAATTTATTTCATTTATTGATGAAACTCCTAATTACTTTCTTGCTGGACTAAATTTAGGTTTTTCATTTTAATATCTTAATGTAAGTTTGCGTTGCAAATATCTTTTTACGGAGGTCTTATGAAAAAGATAGTTTTTTTATTATTGGTTTTATTTTCAGTTTCATTTACTTTTGCAGCAACAGATGTAGCTGTGGTAAATTCTGTTGTAGGAAAAGTTGAAGTACAACTAAATGATTCTTGGATTCAACTAAAAAATGGAGACATTTTAACATCAGGCTCAGTAATTTCTACAGGATTCAAATCAAGTGCAGTTCTATATATTGGACAATCTTTAATTGAAGTTAGAGCATTAACTCGCCTAACAATAGAAGAAATTGTAGAACAAAATCAAAATTATAATACAACTATGTTCCTTGATGCAGGCAATATTAAAGCAGACATAAAAAAATCAGAAAACAAGCGTGTTGGGTTTAAGGTAAGAACTTCAGTTGCAACCGCTTCAGTTAGAGGAACTTCAGGAGAAATTTATTCAGATGGAACTCTTGTTTGTCTTTCTGGGAAATGGGCAATCACACCTCCTGAACCAAAAGGAATGAATTCTCAAAATAGACAATCGAAATTTAAAAATGAAGCAGAAGAATTAAGTTCCGAAACACAACTTGCTGAATCTACAGAAACAGATGAAAGTACAGAATCTCAAATTGTAGAAACCACAGAAATTGCAGAAAATGTTGACCAAGATTTTTACGATGCAGTTGATGGTGGAGCTTTCATTGTTACAGCAGACCAAATTATTACTATCAATTCTGATGGAAAAATCATTCCACCTCATGAAGTTTCACACACACAAGCTGTAAGTACAGGTGGTATGCAATCAACAGAAGTTTTAGAAAATAATTCAGACTTGAGAATTTCAACACCTAGTCAAACAAAAGATGTTTCAAATAAAGGAAAAAATACTGCTTCAGTTAATATTTCAATCAGTATTCAGCAGCAATAGGTATGTTTAGCAAAATAAAAAAACTTTTTTCTAAAAAAAAAGAAACATTTGAACAAGATTTTACCGCTAGTGTTTTTGAGTTGTGGGTTGCAGATTTTTCAAAAGAAAAGAATCCAAGATTCATCGAAGAAACAGGAGATGGATATAGAACTTATTTTGAAAATGGATACAACCTAGAACTCTACAGAAAAGAATTATTTGCTTGGTCAACAAATCCACAGTATCAGTACAAAAATTTTTGTATCGAAACTGCATTAGACTTTTCAAAAATAAATTCTCTAATTCCAGAAACTTCTGCAGAACGAGATTCATCCATAGAAGCTGCAGGAGGTTGTGCCTTTGGAATTATGATTCGATGTATAAATGATTTAAATTACTACATGCTTTTAATTTCTGATAAAGGACAATTTAGATTTGATGTTGTTTTTAATGGAACCCAAATTCCACTTCTTGGCTGGACAAAAATCCCTGAAAATAAAAAGAAAACAAAAAGAGATAAAGAAAATTTAGTTCCTCTACAACTTATTGCCAATGGTACAAATTTTGTAATAATAATAAATAATCAATATGTAACAACAATTCAAGATGACACAATCCAAAGTGAAGGATATGTCGCTTTTGCTGGTCAAAACTGGACAGAACACGAAAAAATTTGTTGCACACTTCCCTACTTTGTAATTGAATCCCGTCAAGTTCAAACGGATGCTTCTTTTCAACAGTGGAACGACCAAGAATTTATCGATGTAAATCATCATGTTGAAATTGCAGAAAGTTTAAGTGCTGTGGGACGAAATATCCCAGCTTTAATTGAATTGAAAAAAATCCCAATTGAAAAAATTGACGAAAAAATTGCGTTACTAAAAGCTCGAATTAATATGGCAATGCAACTTTATCCAGAAGCTATAGAAATTTTGCAAACCCAGAGAGAAAATAATCCAGAAAGTTTATCTTTAATTCAAGAACTTGCATCTTGTTTTTATCTAAGTTCACGATATAACGAATTTGATTCTTTCTTTGAAACTGTTTTAGAACAATCTCAATCTTCAGCTTTGCTTTGTTCATTAAAAGGGCATGTTTGTTCTTTACAACGAAACTTTGACCAAGCAATAAATTGGTATCAAAAAGCATTTGAGTTACAAAATGACGAAGGAACACATTTATTAAATATTGCCTCGACTTATAAATTGCAAAACAAAAACAAAGAAGTTTCAGAAAATTTACTTAGTGCTTGCCAATTATTTTTGGATAAAAAAGATTGGCAAAATTTTTTACAAACAACTTTTGAAATTGAAAAAGAAAAACTTTCTGCAAGTCAAAAAAGACAACTTTGTTCTTTGAAAGGAAAATTTTATTGGTATCAAAATCAAATAGAAGAAGCAAAAGAACAATTACAACAATATGTTAAAGGAAAAAAATCTGAACTAACTGATCACCAAGCAATTTTTATGCTATCGGTAATTTATCGTGATGAAAATAATTTAGAATCAGCCTTAGAACTTTGCGACAAAGCAATAAACATTGAACCACAAGAAAGTCTTTACATAAGAACAAAAGCAGAAATTCTTTTAGATTTAGAAAAAATTGAAGAAGCAAAAAATCTTTTTGAACATGCAACCGAATTAAATGAAAACGATGGATGGTCTTGGTATTATCTTGCAAAAATAAATTACAACGATAAAAATTTTGAAGAAGCAAAAAGTTGTATTTATAGTGCTGCTGCAATTTTACCAGAAGAACTTGCTGTATTAAATTTATACGCAATGATTTTAAAAACTGAAAATCGTTTGGAACATGCTCTTAATTTAATTGAATCCACAGCAAAACATTCAGGTAAAGGAAGTGAATATCGAAAAGATGCTTATCACTTAATTGCAAATTTTTTAAAAGACGATAATCAATTTGAAAAATCACAAAACTTTTACGATAAAGCATTGGAACTTTCACCAAGAGATGAATTATTACTAACCGATTATGCAGATTTATGCGTTAAAACAGAAAAACTTAATGAAGCAGAAAATTTACTTGGTAGACTTTTTACTCAAGAACCTTCTCCTAAAGCATCAAGAATTATGGCTTGTATCGCAACACGAAAAGGAGATTACTACAGAGCAGAACTTGCGTTACGACAAGGAATAGAAAATTGCTATCAAAAAAATTCTGATTACATTTTACTTAAAATTGATTTAGCAAATTTATATTTGTTAACAAATAAAACTTTTTTGAGCCAAGAAATTGCAAATGAGTTGGAAGATTTTTCAGACAATCCCTTAGTTCAAGAATTTTTAGAAAACTTAAATGAAAAAACCAAACGTAAAATTACTTGTAACAAATGTAAACAAAATTGGTTTGTCCCAAAAAATCTTTCAGAAGGTACAAAACTTACACTCAAAGCAATGCCACCAGATAATCTACCTGCAGGAATTTGTCCTGAATGTGGAAAAATTTTTTGTATCGGTTGTGCAAAAGAAAAACTTAAAGACGATGGAAGATTTGTTTGTTTATCTTGTGGAACAAATTTAAAACTACAAGATAGTGGAATTATTTATTTACTTTCACAATGGAATTTAAAAAATGAATAAAATACTTTTACAAAAATTTTTAATTATATTTTTACTAACAAATATATTTTTATCAACTATTTTTTCACAAGAAGAAAATATATCTGAAGAATTTTCTTTTGAACAAAACTTTGCACCATTAAAATTAATTGCAGAAACAAATTATCCTGTTAACGCAATTTGCTTTAGTAATGAACAACAATTATTTGGATACGCAATTTCTGACACAATTATCCTCTGCGACAATTTTACTGATGAAACAAAAAAAGTAATTTTAGGACACACAGGTAAAGTAAAGCAAATTAGTTTTTTCAGTTATGATGAAATTTACATCGAAGAAGATGAAGAAAAAATAAATCATGTAAATGCATTACTTTCATACGACGACAATAACAGAGCCTTTATTTTTGATGTGAACACAAAAGAACAAAAAGCTCAATTAGAATATAATCCAATTATTCAAATGACTTCAATCGCAAATTACAAAAATAATTATGTTGTTGCCGGTTTAGATGATGGAAATATTATTATTACAAATTTAAATGATGAAAACAAAAATCAGCAGTTAATAAAAATTACGGAATCTGCAATTATCAATATTGAATATAATAAATCAGGAAATTCAATTTTACTAACTGATTCTCTTGGCAATGTCTTTCTAATTTCATCAGAAAATTTTTCAAAACTCTTACAAGTTTATGGTTATTCAGAAAGTTGTGCTGGAGCAAAATTTAATAACACATCAGAATCTTTTTTATATCAAACAGCAATCAACAAGTTAACTTTAAGAAATACAGAAGGTATTCCTCTTTTTGATATTGAAGTTCCTTCTCCAATTACAAATTTTATTTGGAACAAAGATTGTAGCAAAATTTATGTTGCTACACAAAATGGTTTAATTTGGATTTACTCTGACAAAGGAATTTTAGAAGGTGCAGTTTTTGCTGAAAATCCAGATAAAATTATTTCAATGGATACAGATGTTAGCAATAAATTTCTTTTAGTCGGTTTTGAAAAAGGCGTGATTATAAAATTATTTTTAAAAACAAAAATGATTTTACCAGATGAAGCATTACAAATGCAAAAAGAATTGGATGAAGCAGAACAATTAAAAGAACAAGAAAATCAACAATCACAAGAAGATACAACAAAAAAGAAAATCAAAAAAGATTTTAACTTACCTGTAGAAAATTGGGCAATAGAAGTTAATTTAGGATTTAACACTTTGCCAGAACCTTACACTGTTTCAGTTTTTGGTGGTGCAAGATATTTAGAATTTGAATTATTATCCCCTGTGGCTTTAGGTCTTGGTTTAAATTATAACTTTGGATTTCCTCAAAAAGATTTTCCATATAAATATTATTTAAATTCAAGAGAATTTCATGCTCCATTTCTTTCTGAATTTGTACCATATTTTTCTGTAGGATATAACTTAGCACCAATTAAAAATTTTGATTTTTTATGTACAGCAGAATTAAGATTAGGTGTTGGATTTTTACAATTATGGAGTGCAAACCTTGCAGCAAATTTATCAAGCAAATTTATCCCAACTCTTTATTCTGCCATAGGAATTTCTGCATCAATTTATAATTGGGGTATTTTCCTTGGAGGCGAGTACAACACCTGTCTTGGTTTTGGATTTACAACTTCTGCTTCTTATCGCTTTGATTTTAAGAGGAAAGAAAAATGAAAAAATCTCTTTTTATCATCGTAATAGCAACATTTCTATTTTCACTTTTTTCTTGTGGATTTACACTCAACGATTTAATTTTTGAATACAATTCATTTTTTGATAAAACTGAAACCTTGAAATTTATTGACAATGGAAATATCAATCCAGATGCAATAATTCAAGAAGAATATATTGAAGTACAAAAAGATTCTTCTAAAGGTGGACAAAATCACATTTTTGCAATACCAACTGAATGTGAAAGTGCAACTTGGAAAATTTCTCCAAACTGCGAAGGGCATTATGCAATCCAAGATAATGGGAAGAGATTCGTCATTTATGTTGATACAATTCCTGCAGATGAATACACAATATATGTTACCGCATTTTATCAATCACAAGGCTATGATGATTCTTGTAGAATAAAAATCTACAAATAAATTTTTTTCAAAAATACAAAAATTTGTCCATTTTCTCCATTTTTATTTGCTTTTTATTTATACTGGTTGTATAATCTTAAATTAGGGATTTAGTCTTTAAGAATAAAGACTTTGTGGGGAATTTTTTTTGTAAAGAGGAAAAAATGAAAAAAACTTTACTTTTTATTGCCTTATCTTTGGCAGTTTTGTTTTTGTTTGTTTCTTGTGAAAATGCAGCAGGGAATGGATATATTCCAAACGCATTAGGAAACACAAAAGTAACTCTTGTAATTGACAATCATCACACTTCCAGAACAATTTTACCAGATGATTGGACAGATGAGAAAAAAGAAGAACTTTCTTATCATCTTGTTGCCACAAACCTTATGTACACAGATGAAGTAGTTGAAAAAGACTACACTTGGGGTGATTTTACTGACGGCAAACTTGTCCTAGAACTTGCTGCTTCAAGATGGAGTTTTGAATTAACAGCATCTAAAGCTGGAAAAATAATCTTATCAGGATTTACTGTTGCTGACTTACGCAATGGTGAACAAACAATTCCCTTTGACTTAAAACCAGTAGGAACAGAAAATGGTTCAGTTGATGTAACACTAACTTACACAAAACCTGCTACAAATCCTGATATTGTAACAAAAGTTACAGTTGGACTTTACTATAATATTGCAGATGCAGAAGCACAAGCTGTTATAGTTGATAATCCTGCTACTATAAATAATGCAGGAACAAATACTCCAAATGTAAAACTTACAAAAGATGTTGCACCTGGAAAATATTATTATATTGCTAGATTTTATAACGCAATGGATGTTCTTTTGATGCCTTACATCGAAGAAGTTTATGTAGATCCAGGTAACACAAGTACTAAAGAAATTACTCTTGGAGATGTTATCAATGTTCCACCTGCTGCTCCATCTGAATTAGATGTAACATATATAGCAAATACTCTTGGTACAGCTACAATTGAATTTTCATGGCGTGATAATGCAATCAACGAGACAGGCTTTGTACTTGAAGTTACAGAATATACAGACCCTACAACACCAGCAGGAGATCCTGTAATTTATGATGAAAATACAGTTCTACGAGATCATCCAGAATATATTGACGGAAACTTAATTGCTCGTCCAGATACAGTAAAACCTACATTTACAATAAATATTAAAACTGGAACTTTGTATAAAGCAAAAATTAAAGCTGTAAACGAATTTGGTGAATCAGAATATTGTGACTACGAAAATGCAGATAGCGAAGACTTTATCAACCTTGCTGTAATTGCAATGCACTTAAACGGCGGAACAGTAAAAGTTCCAGAAAGTGCTGAATTTACAGGAGATGTTTTCTATGGTCCTGCAAAAGATCCTGTGCCAGGAAATTATGTAGATGAAACTATTTACAGTTACACATATTCAATCAGCAGAACTTATGTTCTTCCAAAATCAATTGATGAAGATTCTGCAAACTACATCAAGCGTGATAGATTTATCTTTGGTGGTTGGTATCACATGATTGAAAACGGAGAAGATAACGCAGGTCAATTAGACTATCCTATTACTGACGGTGCTCCAGACACAGCAATTACAGAATATGCTACAAGAACTTACCAAAACGATGCTGTTTATGCCTTGTGGAAATCAGAAGCATCTATCGAAGTTATCTTCCCTGAATACGAAGACAAAGAATTCCTCATTACACCTGATGGAGAAACATTCTATAAAGATGTTGAAGTTGGAACCCCAATTGTATTCGAAGGTCCAGCAGACATTGATGGTGCTGAAGTTAATAGTTGGATATGGACAGTTGACGGAGTTGTAAAATCTACAGCACAATCTTGGACATATACAACTGAGGGAACTGAAACAGAAGCTAAAAACCATGTTGTTATGCTTACAATAGAAGACATCACTGGTCAAACTTACTCTAACACAGTTTACATCAGAGTAAGAAATACAGTAACCGCTCCATAAGTTTTAGCTAAAATTAGATAATACTAAGCGCCTTGAACTTTTTTGAAAAATTAAGTTTGAGGCGTTTTTTTTACCCTATACAATCTGGAACTTTTTATAGATATTGTAGAAAATCATCCTTTTTGTTATAATTAAATTATGCTTTTAAATAAACTTGAACAAATGTCCAAAAGATTCCAAGAAGTAAATGAATTAATCTTGGATCCAGAATTAACAAAAGATCCTAAAAAATATAAGGACATAATGCGAGAACATTCCCATCTTTCAACTTTGATGGAAGCTTACACTGAATACAAAGATGTTCTCCAAGGAATTGAAGATTCAAAAATTCTCATCACAGAAGAAGATGACCACGATATGAAAGAGATGGCTCGTGAAGAATTAAAAAGTTTAGAAGAACGTTTGCCAACTCTAGAAAGTAATTTGAAAATGCTTCTAATTCCACCAGACCCACTAGAAGAAAAAAATATCATCATGGAAATTCGTGGTGGAACAGGTGGAGATGAATCATCACTTTTTGCTGCCGACCTTTTTAGAATGTACACAAGATTTGCAGATATGAAAGGTTGGAAATACGAAGTTCTAGAAGCTAACGAAACTGAAGTTGGTGGCTACAAAGAAATTTCATTTTCTATCAGTGGAAAATATGTTTACGGAAGTTTACGCTACGAAGGTGGAGTTCACAGAGTTCAGCGAGTTCCAGCAACAGAAAGCCAAGGACGAGTACACACAAGTGCTGTAACTGTTGCAGTTTTACCAGAAGCAGAAGAAACTGAAATTGAAATTAGACCTGAAGATTTACGAGTTGATGTAATGCGTGCAGGTGGAAACGGTGGACAATGTGTTAACACAACAGACTCCGCAGTTCGTTTAACTCACCTTCCTACAGGAATTGTTGTTATCCAACAGGACGAAAAAAGCCAACTTAGAAACAAAGAAAAAGCAATGAGAGTTTTACGAGCAAGACTTTTTGATTTAGAAGAATCAAAGAAAAATGCAGAACGCTCAGCTGCCCGAAAATCTATGGTTGGTTCTGGAGACCGAAGCGAAAGAATTAGAACATACAACTTTCCTCAAAACCGCTTAACTGACCATCGTATAAATTTAACACTTTACAAACTTGACCAAGTTATGCAAGGTTACCTTGACGAAATGATTGACGCACTTTGTATCTACGCAAAAGAGGAACAACTTAAAAACACACAATAAATTACGATGACAATTTCAGAATATAGAAAAGAGCAAACAAAACAATTATTAAACTCAACAACACCATCCTTAGATGTTGACTGTTTACTCTGTGAAGTTTTGAAAAAAAATCGTTCTTGGATTTTAGCTCATCAGGACAAAATTCTTGATGAGCAATCTTTGCAAAAATTAAATTCATTTATTCAACAACGCAAAACAGGATTACCTGTAGCATACATTATCGAAAAAAAAGAATTTTTTGGATTAGAATTTTTTGTAAATAAAAATGTTTTGATTCCCAAACCTGACACTGAACTTTTAGTTGAAAAAGCTATCCAAGATATTGAACGAAATTCAGAAAATAAAATTTTAAAAATTGCAGATGTTTGCACAGGTAGCGGCTGTGTTTTTATTTCTATCGCAAAACAATTTGAAAAAACAAAAAACATAAAATATTTTTCTACAGATGTTTGTCACAAAGCATTAGAAGTTGCAAAACAAAATTCAGAAAATATTTTAGGCAAAGACTTTACCCAAAATAATGTAGAATTTATTTTAGCAGATTTATTAGACAATGTTACAGAAAAATTTGATATGATAGTTTCAAATCCACCTTATGTGCCAAGAAGCATTGTTAACGATTTACTTTTAGACGGAAGACGAGAACCTCCCCTTGCCTTAGACGGAGATGCCTGTTATATCAGTACAACAGATTCAAACTACGGCGACGGAATGTCTTTAATTAGACCTTTAATAAAACAATCTTTTGAACTTTTAAACGATAATGGAATTTTTTTAATCGAAACTGGTGAGTACAACGCACATCTTACAAGAGACTATTTATCTGAAATTGGATTTTCAAATATTACTACTTTCGAAGATTTATCAGGACAACCACGAGTTACAAGGGCAATAAAAAAATGACAAAAATTGAACAAGACTTTCAAAATGAAAACATCGATTCTCAAACTTTAATACAAGATTTTTTTTCTACATATCCTGAATATATCGAACAAAAAGAAATTATCACTCAAGCATGGAATTTTTTATTAGAAAAATCAAAAAATGAACTTAGACCTTCTGGAAAGCCATATTTCATTCATCCAATGAGAGTTGCAAGTATTCTTGCAGAAAATCACTTAGACTACGAAAGTATTATTGCAGGTTTTTTTCACAACATCCTTGAAATTCCAGAAATTGATGAAAATGAAATTAGCGTAAAATTTGGAACATCAGTTCTTACAATAATTCAAGGTTCTAAAAAAATTACAAACTTAAGAATAAAAAATAAAACTTTGCAACAAGCCGATTCTTTTAGAAAAATGCTTTTTGCAATGATTGATGACATCAGAGTTATCCTTGTAAAACTTGCAGATAGATTAGATAGAATTAGAAATATCAAGCCTTATGAAATTTCTGTGCAAAAAGAAATTGCTTCCGAAGTAATTGAAATTTGGGCTCCCCTTGCAAACCGACTAGGTATGTCATCCTTAAAAGTTGAACTTGAAGATTTAAGTTTAAAAGTTTTAAATCCAGAAGCATTTCAGCAAATAAAAAAAGTTGTTTCACTAAAAAAAACAGAAAGAGCAGAATATCTTGAAAAAGCACAAAAAGAAATTTACAAAAGCGCAAATAGACTCAACATAGAAGTTACTGTAAACAGTAGAGCAAAACATTTTTATTCGATTTATCAAAAGATGCGAAAACGCAACAAATCTGCGGACGAGCTTTTTGATTTACTTGCAATTCGCATAATCTGTCAAACTCCAGAAGAATGTTATATGATGATTGGTCAAGTTCATAATTTATGGAAACCTCTGGAAGGAAGATTCAAAGATTATATTGCAATGCCAAAAGCAAATGGTTATCAAAGTTTACATACAACTGTAATGTGCGAAGGCAAACCTCTTGAAATTCAAATTCGTACACAGCAAATGCACTCAGTTGCAGAACACGGAGTTGCAAGCCATTGGCTTTACAAAAAAGGTACAAATAAAGATTCTGTTAGCGTAGACAATCTTTCAATTATAAATCAACTAAAAGAATTAAAAAAAGAACATCTTAATGATGAAGATTTTTTTAATGAAATCAAAGAAGAACTTTTAGGAGATTCAATTTTTGTTTTCACACCAAATGGCGAAGTAAAAGAATTACCAGCAGGTGCAACTGCCATCGATTTTGCATATTCAATTCATTCCCACATAGGACAAACTATTGTTGGTGCAAAAGCAGACGGACAAATTATTCCACTTTCAAAGCCGTTAAAAAATACACAGATAATTGAAGTCTTAACTTCTCCACAAGCCCATCCAACTTTAAATCAATTACAAATTGTAAAATCTGCAAAGGCAAGAAGTAAAATAAAATCTTGGTTACAAAATAATGGATACGCTTTTGAAACAGACAAAAAAGAAAGTTCACAAAATCCTTCAACAGTTGTAAACCAAATTCAAAAAATTCATTCTCATAAAAGTGGAACTGGAAAACCTACCTCAGAAGAAAATGATGCTCCTGTAAAAATTAGAATTGGCGATACAACAAACTTTATGATAAATGTTGCCAAATGTTGTTCCCCTAAATTTGGAGATGAAATTGTTGGTTATGTTTCAAGAGGAAGAGGAATTATCGTTCACAAAAAAGATTGTAAAAACTTTGCTAAGATTCCAAACATTCAAGAAAGATACATTCCTGTAATCTGGGAAGAAACAAAAACTGAACCTAAAAAGAAATAAATTTTAATTTAGTTTGAAATTTATTTATCTTCCGTGATTTCTGATAACACCTTCTTGATATTCTGGATCTAAAATTCTTACCAAAGTATTATTTTGAAGTTGATATTTTGTGTAAAGCACAACAGGATGTCCGTTACAAGTCCAGTCAGTAGAAGTTCCATCTTCAAAATTGATTAACTTCCACTCGCCTTTTTTTACAACTTGGCTAACACAATCAGAAGAAACAAATTCTAAATCCATCGAAGTATCAATTTTGTTTAGAGCTGTAAAATTATACATAAACCAACCATCTTGTTTTTCAAAAGCAAAAACTTTTTTTTCAGGATTGATTTCTAAATCTTTAAGCCGAGCAACTTTTGCACTTGGATGCATTGCTTCGATTTCTGCATAAAAGTCAGTTTGAGTTTTTTGTCCAAGATTATATAAATCATCTTGTTCTGTTTTAGAAAGTGCATTATGAATTTGAGCAACCAAAATATATTTACTATCAGAAGCTCCAACCGTTGTTTTATCAGCATCTTCTCTACGATAATAAAATCCAGTTGTACATTCTCGATGACTTACATTTTCAAGTTCGTCAATAAAAGGTTTTGCTTGTTCAACAGAAATTTTTCCTTCAAGAGCATCAATAGCTTTTCTGTAGGCACGAGTAACCAAAGCAACATAATAAATACTTTTCATTCTTCCTTCAATTTTAAGAGAATCCACTCCAGCTTTTTTCATATCATCAAGATGATCAATCATGCACAAATCTTTAGAAGAAAGAATTGCTGTAAAATTTTCGCCCTCAAAAACAGGAAAGTACTCATCTGGTCGTTGATGTTCCCGTAAAACAAGTTCACCTGACTCTGCTAATTTTTTTGCACCATTGGGTGTAGAAAGTAAATCGTAATCCCAACGACAAGAATGGGAACAAAAGCCTCCGTTTGCACTACGCCCATTCATATAAGCACTTAAAAGACAACGGCCTGAATAAGAAACGCACATTGCACCATGACCAAAAACTTCAAGTTCCATTTCAGGCACAGCATCTTTTATCTGCCGAATTTCTGCAAGACTTGCTTCTCTTCCTAAAACAACTCGTTTAAAACCTAAATCACGATACATTTTTACTGCTTCAGAATTTATACAGTTAGCTTGCGTACTTAAATGCAAAGCAGCCTTTGGAAAATATTTTTGAATTAATCGAACCATTCCAATATCTTGCACAATAAACGAATCAATTGGATACTCTTTGAAATAATCAATTTCAGAAATAAACTGTTGAATGTCTTTGTTATGAAAGGTAATATTTAAAGCACAAAATAACTTTTTACCAGGATGATTATTTTTTAACTCAATTATTTTTTTATACTCATCTTCGTAAAAATTGTCAGCTTTTACACGCAATGAAAATCTTTTTAACCCGATGTAAGCAGCATCAGCTCCGTATTCATAAGCATAAGTTAGTTTTTCTAAATTTCCAGCAGGTGCAACTAATTCCATTATCAATCCTTTTCTTGTATGTGTCTTCCAATTTTTTCTACTGCAAGATGTGCTTGTGGCAAATATTCATCAACCATCTGAAACATGTGTGGCATATCTTTCCAAAAATCTAATTCACAATTTATTCCATAGCGAAACATCATGTGAGCAAAAGATTCAATTTGTTCTTTCAAAATTTCTTTTTCACCTGCTTGAATAAAAATCGGTGGAAAATTTTCATAATCTTGTTCAGTTCCAAACATTGGCGAAACAAGTGGATTTTTCAAATTAGAACGATAAGTATAAACATCAGCACAGCGTCTTAATGATTCAGCACTGATAATTTCGTCAGAATTTTTGCGTTGATTAAACAAAGGCGCTTCCGCAGATAAATCAAACCAAGGAGACATAAGTACAATCTCTTTTATTTTTGAACGACTACTTACGGGCAAACTTAAAACGGCTCCTAATATTAAGCTTGCTCCAGCAGAATCACCCACCAAAACAATATCCTGTTTTAAAGATGTTAATATTTTTAAAACTTCACTTACATCTTCCAAAGCGGCGGGAAAAGGATGTTCTGGAGAACGATGAAGTTCAGGAACATATGTTTCAGAAGAAGAAGCATGAGCAAGAGAAGCACAAAAACTACGCCATGAAGAACGAGAACCACCAACAAAAGCCCCTCCATAAACATAAACCATAACTCGATTTTTTGCAGATACTTCCGGCAAAAGTAAATCACAGTCTACTTTTCCGATTTTAGTTTCAGAAAGTTCAACTCCATTAGGTAAAAACAATGTAGAAAATTCCTTCTCGATTTTTTCTCTAAATGGTAAAGGTTCTGATTTTTGCGTAAAAATTAGTGTTTTTAATTTTTTTACAGCAGCTCTTCGGTCAATAGTTTTCATATTAGTTAAGTATAGCAAAAACATTAAAAATATGCTACAGTTCAAATGTTATGCCTATAAAAATTCAATCAGATTTGCCAGCTTGTAAAACTTTAGAAAAAGAAAATATCTTTGTAATGACAGAAACTCGTGCTGTTAAGCAAGATATTCGTCCTTTAAAGATTGCAATTGTAAATTTAATGCCAACAAAAATTGCTACAGAAACTCAACTTTTACGCTTACTAGGAAATACTCCTTTGCAAGTAGAAATTTCTTTAGTTCACATGGAATCTCATCAATCTAAAAATACAAAAATTGACCATCTAGAAAAATTTTACATAACATCTAAACAGGCTTTAGAAACAAAATTTGATGGAATGATAATTACAGGTGCCCCTGTGGAACAAATTCCTTTTGAAGATGTTGATTATTGGAATGAACTTTGTCAAATAATGGATTACGCAAAAAATAATGTATTCTGTACTTTGTATATTTGTTGGGGAGCACAAGCAGGTCTTTATCATCACTACGGAATACAAAAACATAATCTTGATGAAAAAATCTTTGGAATTTTTAAAAACTATAAAACAACAGTTGCAGAACCTCTTCTACGAGGCTTTGATGATATTTTTCCGTCACCACAATCAAGGCATACAGAAGTTAGAGCAGAAGAAATAAAACAACATCCAGAATTAACAATTTTAGCAGAAAGCGAAAAATCTGGCGTGTTGCTTGTAAAGTCAAATGATAATAGACAAATTTTTATGACAGGCCATCTTGAATACGACCCAGAAACTTTAGGTGTAGAATATCGACGTGATTTAGACCAAGGGAAAAAAATTGCTATGCCAGAAAATTATTATCCAGAAGATAACCCTTGGAACAAACCAATTTCCACATGGCGAAGTCATGCACACTTATTTTATTCAAATTGGCTAAACTACTACGTTTACCAAGAAACACCTTTCGAGTTTGTTTAATTTATATGTTGACAAAAATTATTTTGTTACAGCATAGAAGGAATCTTGGAAAATCATATCTCCACTAACAGATTTCATAATACTTACAGTCCCCTCAATAGGACAAGATGTTCCATCTGTTTTTTTTATGATAGCTGTATAATTTTCAGGTTGTTTTGTATCCTTAATTCTATCAAGCATTTTTATAAATTCTTCTCGTTCTTCTAATGAGAAAAAATCATACTGCTGGATAGTTTTATCATTCATAAAACTAGAATCACCTTCATAACCATAAAGTCTCAAGGCTTCTTTATTTGCAAAAATTGTTGCATAAATTTCATCAACAGTATATTGAGCAATTCCACAAGGAATAGAATCAAGTGTTTCATGTAAATATCGGTTATAACGACGGATTTTTTCGGTTTGTTTAATCATTCTTTGCTCAGCAACTTTTTGTTCAGTAATATTATTCATTGCTAAACAAATTACAGGATGTGAATCTGAACCACCAAGACAACGAACCATAATTGAAAGCCAAATAATTGTTCCATCAGGAAGATAACGGCGAATTTTTATTTCAGAAGGAATTTCACCATCTATTGCTGTTTTACAAGCTTTTACAAGAATTTCTCTATCTTCAGGTACAATCATTTCAAACAAATTCATTTTATTCGCATGGAAAGTCTGAGGAGTATAATTCATCATATCATAATAGTTATCATTTACTCGTAAAACTTCTAATCTATCTTCTGAAAAATCATAAAGTCCGACGGCTCCTACAAAACTATTAAATAATCGTGATGTTAACTCATTTCCGTTGAATAAAACATCAAAAGTTTCTGTATCATCAAATAAAGCAGAAACTCGTTTATGCCCTACAATTGTTTTATTTTCAAGAACTTCAAACTCATTAGTTGGAATTGGTCGTGAGAAAAAATAACCTTGAATAAAATCACATCCAATTTCTCGCAAGAAATCCAACTGATTTTGAGTTTCAACACCTTCTGCAACAACTGGAATACCTAACCATTTTGCCATACGAACAACTGAAGTAAGAATGTTTCCAGATTTATCAGACTTTTCAAAATCACGCAAAAAACACATGTCCAATTTTAGAATATCAACAGGAATATCCTTAAGCATATTTAATGAAGAATATCCACTTCCAAAATCGTCCATCAAAATTAAAAATCCATAAGATTGCAAGTTTGCCATAGTAGCAAGCAATTGAGCAGGATTATCAGTATATGCACTTTCAGTAATTTCTAATTTAATCAATCTAGGAGGAACATTATATTTTTCAACTAAAGCAATAATTTCATCACTTAAACGAGGATTATAAAGACTCATTCGAGAAATATTCATTGAAATTGGCATTTCAGGTTTACCAGATTCAATTCTTTGTCGTTGATAAATACAAACTAATTCCCAAATGTAAAAATCCAAACGAGCAATTAAACCGTTTTTTTCAAAGAAAGGAATAAATCCACCTGGAGCAATCAACCCTTTTTCAGGATGAATCCAACGAACCAAGGCTTCAGCACTTACAACTTTTTCTTCACTAAGACTATAGAGAGGCTGTAAAAAAATTACAAATTCGTGATTTTCAAGAGCCTCTTTCATATCAGAAACTAATTTTTGTTCTTGCAAAAGAGTATTTCTTAAAGTTGCATCATAATAAGCAATTTGACGAAGATAATTCCCTTTTATAGTTTGCAAAGCCAAATTTGCTCTATCACACATTTGGTCAACTGGAACGCTAATATCTTCAATTTCATAAATTCCGATATTAACCTGAAGAGCATAATTTAAATTATGACTTTGAATTGCACTTTCAATTTCCTTACAAATATCTGATGGAGCCATTAAAGAAGTATCAAAACAAACTGCAAAATGATCAGACTCAATACGACCATAGGTTCCTTTCCCATGGAATAAAACTTGTAAAGTATTAGCAACATCTTTTAAGATGATATCACCAACATTTGTTCCAAATAAATCGTTTATAACTTTAAAACGCTCAATATTTGTTCTAACTAAAACATATCTTTTATTAGGATTTTCATGGAGCATTTTTTCTGTTTTTTCACAGAAAGATATTTTATTGGCTATTCCTGTAAGTAAATCGTGATTTGCTCTGTAACTCAATTCTGAAGTAACAAAGGTTTGTTCTTTTTGAAGAATATTTTCAACACGAGCTTCATTTGCTTCTATCTTTTGAATTGCGTTTATTACACGATGATAAACAACTTTCGGATTATATGGTTTTATGATAAGATCTGCTGCACCCCTATGCAATGCTTCAATTTCACTTTCAACATCACTATCTGAAGTAACAACAATAACAGGTATATCACTATAAACAGAATCATTTTTTATTTTGTCTAAAACATCAAAACCAGTCATTCCTGGCATTAAGAGATCTAAAATAATTAAATAAATTGTGTGTTTATATCTATCGCGCTCAAGAATCTCTAAAGCTTTTTCACCACTTTCAGCCTCAACAACATCATAAACATCTTCAAAAAGTGCTTTAAGTTGACTTCTGCTAGCCTCTTGATCTTCAACAACGAGAATTGATTTTTTAACCCTATTATCATTTTTCATATCAATTAATTATACACCATATATTTTAAATTGCAAACAAAAATTTTCATCATATAGAAAAAAAATTTATCTTTTGTTATATTTTTTTTATGAACGTTTTATCAGTACACAATCTTGCAAAAATCGGACGAGAACAACCACTTTTTACAGAAGTTTCTTTTGGACTTAACGAAGGTGAAAAAGCCGCTTTAATCGGTAAAAATGGTTCTGGGAAAAGTACTTTACTTTCAATAATTGCAGGAAAACTTCATTCTGATGAAGGAACTGTTGTAATAAATAAAACCCTTGAAGAAGGAAGAACAGCCTCTTACCTTCCTCAAAATCCAATTTTTAATCCTGAAGACACAATAATGGATTATATTTTTG
This sequence comes from uncultured Treponema sp., assembly GCA_937890485.1. GTDB lineage: Bacteria > Spirochaetota > Spirochaetia > Treponematales > Treponemataceae > RGIG9060. Next base: position 2,726 of record CALBXN010000193.1, on the reverse strand, counting down.
GTAACGACAATGTAAAATTAAACACAATTAAAAAATACGAACTAACTTGTCAAAAAATGTCAGAATTTGTGGATTCAATTCCTAAACAATTTCAACAAGAATTTGAAAATTTAACACAAGAAATGGATAATAGAAATCTTTGGAATTACGAATCTTCAATAAAAGGAATTTTAACAACTTTAGGAATTACAAATTTACAAGCAAAATTAAAAACACTTTCTGGTGGAATGATAAAAAAAGTTGCTCTTGCTCAAGTTTTAGTTGAAGACACTCCCCTTTTGTTACTTGACGAACCTACAAACCATCTTGATATTGCAACCATAAAATATCTTGAAGAATATCTTGTTTCTACAGAACGAACTGTTTTAATGGTTACCCACGATAGATATTTTTTAGATAGTGTTTGTACAAATATCTTTGAATTAGCAAGAGGAAAAATTAAATTTTATCAAGGGAATTATTCAACTTATCTTGAAAAAAAAGAAATTGAATCTCAAATTGAAGAAAACACAGACAGAAGAATAGAATCAGTTTTAAGAACAGAACGAGATTGGCTTCGTCGTGGACCTTGCGCCCGAGGAACAAAAGCAAAAGCCAGAATTGATAATATCAACCGAATGATAAATCGAGAAAAATTTACAAAAGAAACTGGTTTTACTTTTGAAACAAAAGAGCGCCGCCTTGGTGGAAAAATTTTAGAATTAAAAAATATTTCAAAAAGTTTTGATGGTAATTGCGTAATTTCAAATTTTTCCTACATTTTTAATAAAGGACAAAAAATCGGAATTTATGGAAACAACGGAAGCGGAAAATCAACTTTATTGAACATAATTACTGATAAAATCAAAGCAGATTCTGGTGAAATTGATTTAGGTGTGAATACTCACATCGCTTACTATCAGCAAAATCCTATTTTTGAAAATACTAAACTTACAGTTTTGGAATATATCAAAGAAACTGCCGAAGTTATCACATTGAACAACGGAAAAACTTATTCAGCTGCCCAACTTTTAGAGCAATTTGATTTTAAGGGAAAAATTCAATATTCACCAGTAGAAAGCCTTTCTGGAGGAGAAAGAAAGCGACTTTATCTTGTTAGGCTTTTAATTGCAAATCCAAACTTTTTAATTTTAGACGAACCTACCAACGATTTTGATATTTTTACAATGTCAATTTTGGAATCATTTTTAGATGGATTTTCTGGTTGTCTTTTAGTTGTATCTCACGATAGATATTTTATGGATAAAGTTGCCGACACTCTTTTTGTAATGGAAGGTAATGGTGAAATTTCTGGATTTGTTGGAAAATGTAGCGAATATATCCAATTTCTTGAAGAAAAAACAAAAGAAGAAAAACTTTTACAAAAACAACTTGCAGAAAAAGAAGAAAAACAAAAATCCTTAGAGACAACAGAAAAAAAGCCAAGCAAAAAGCGAACTTTCAAAGAACAAAAAGAATTTGAACAACTGGAAGAAGACATTTTTACAATGGAAGATAGAAAAAGCGAACTTGAAAGTCTTCTAAGTGACGCTTCCACCGATTTTTCAAAAATTGAAGAATACAACCGAGAATACAAAGAAATTTGCAGTTCCCTAGAAAATAAATATCCACGTTGGGAAGAATTAGCAGAATTGTTACCCTATTGAGAAAAAAAATGCCACCGCCCAACCGCGATGACATTCCCTTTTAAACTACCTCTGAATTCTTAACTCCGAATTCTGCATTTTTACTGATTAGCGTAGTTTGTAAAATAGTTTTGAATTAAGATAACAGGAGTTCCTTTATCTCCAGAACCAGAAGTTAAATCGCTTAAAGAACCAAGCAAATCTGTCAACTGACGAGGAGTTGTTCCTTGAGTTTCCATTCTTCCTACCAAGTTAGAATCTTTTTCTTTGATTCTCTTAATCATTGCTTCTTTTAATTCTTCTCCAGACAAGTCTTTAAATTCGTTATCAGAAAGATATTTTAGTTTTAATTCATTTGGAGTTCCTACCAAGCCACTTGTAAAGGCAGGAGAAACAACAGGGTCAGCCAATTCCCAGATTTGTCCTTGTGGGTCTTTGAAAGCACCGTCACCATAAACCATAACTTCTACATTTTTGCCATATTTTGCCTTGATGCGAGATTGAACATCTTCAACTAGAGGCTGACAATTTCTTGGAAACAATTTTACAGAATTTTCAGTTGCAAGGTTTGAACCTAAAAGCCCAAAGTTTTCATTGTAACCAGAACCATCAACAGATTCAGTCAAAATTTCGTCTAGGCAGTAAACTTTTTTTACCCCAGCTTGTTGTAAAAGTTTTTTATCTCTTTTTCGCTTATGAATAGAAGCCACAATTACGTTATCAGTATATTTCAAAATTGCTTTTGGGTCATTTGCCAAAATAATTTCGCAAGGACATTCGCAAGTTTCTTTGTAAAATTCGATATAATCAACACCAGTGAATTGATGAATTGTATTTGGGAAAATTTTATGAAATTCATCAGCAGTAAAAACATCAGAATAAGGATTTACCCCAGAATCAAAAAGAGCATCTTCTGAAATCAAGTGATTTCCAACTTCATCTCCTGGATATGAAAGTTGAATAACAAGTTTTTTACAACCACGAGAAATTCCTTTCAAAAGCATAGAAAATCGGTTACGGCTCATGATTGGGAAAATCAAACCAACTGTTTCATCGCCGAATTTGCTAGAAACATCTTTTGCAATTTGGTCTGCAGTTGCG
>CALBXN010000192.1 GCA_937890485.1 uncultured Treponema sp. | reverse complement strand
CTGTGGAAGCAATAATTTCTAGCAAGTCTAAAACCATTCTTCTGTTTTCTTCGTCAAGTCCATGACAAGGCTCATCCAAAATTAACAAAGGAGGACATTTTACAGCAGCTCGTAAAATTAAAATTGCGCGTTGTTCTCCGTATGAAAGATTTTGAAAGTTCTCTTTTTCTCTTCCAGCAAACCCTGCAAGATTTAACCATTTTTTTACAAGAATTTGTTCAACCTGAGAACGACTTTGATACAATCCGATAGAATCATGAAAGCCTGATAAAATTACCGCTTCTATATCAATTCCACCTAACATCCTATATTCCAAATGCAACCGATAAGAAACAATTCCCATTTTTTCTTTTAGTTCCCAGATGGTTTCACCTGTTCCACGACGACGATCAAAAATCGAAACATCGTTTGAAAAAACTTGCATATTGTCCCCAGTGATGAGTTCTAGCAAAGTTGTTTTTCCAGAACCATTTGGTCCACGAATTAGTGTGTGCTCAAGAGGTTTTAATTCCCAAGAAAGATTATCAAGAACTGTGTTATCTCCCCAGCGAACAGTTACATTATTCATCTTAACTAATGAATCAAAATTTTGATAATTAAAAAATTTAATTTCAGAATATTCATTTTGTACAGATTTTAATTCTGATAAAAATTCCCTTCGTTTTTGTTCACTTTCTTTTTTTTGTAGTTCTTTACGATTATCTAAAATTTTTTCAAATTCATTTTTTGTTCCACAAAAACTAATTTCATCTTTTGTAAATTCTAAAACATGAGTTACAGAAGAAGGAATTTCTGTGTAGCGTTCCATCGAAAGCAAAATAAACGGAAATCCATTTCCTTGTTTAGAAGCAATCTTATCAAAAAATTCTAACAATAATTTTCTTGAATCAACATCAAGTCCTGCAAAGGGATCGCTTAATAAAATTAATTTTTTTCCACTAAGCAACGCTCGGCAAAGTAAGGTTCTACGAATTTCACCAGTTGAAAGATATTTTAAACCTCGGTCTAAAACTTTTTCTATTCCACAAAGTTTTACTTCTGGATAAGTTTCTAATTTTTTTGCAAGTTCAAATGATTTTAATTTATCATCACTTAAAACTTCTGAAATAAAAACTCTTGCAGTTCTTCCAATATCAATTCCACCTTCAATAAATTCACTTTCATCATTTATTCGTTCTTGCTCAATTAAACTTGCAGCTTTTTCTAAAGAAACAATTTCTAGCGAATCAGTAAAAGTATTTGAAAATATTCCGTTTTCAATTGGAACAAATTCAAAAGTTAGATTTGAATTTTTTTTAATCGAGGATTCTTCTAAAGCTTTAATAAAGATATTTTTTTTGCCATTGTTGGAACCAAGAATTAACCAAACTTCTCCATGATTAAAACTCCATGAAAAATTTTGAAAAACCTTAGTTCCATTTTGACAAATTTCACAATTTGAAATTTCTATCAGTTTCATTTTATCTCATTCAAACTCGTTCAGTAAAAAAAGATTATTCAGCAGTTGAATTTGCAACAGGATTTTCAGGTGCAGTTTCAACAAGGGATTTTAAATCTTCAAATGTTACATCAAAAGTTAATTTTGGATTTCCGGAAATCAATAACACATCTTTTGAATTATCAATTTTTCCATACACTTGTTGATATGTTGAAGAATTTTTTCCAAGTTCCAATGTGCGTAAAACTTTTCCATCTTTTTGAACAACAACTTTTATTAGTTCATTATCTGAAAAACCATAACGCTCATTATCATCATTTTTAGAAACCAAACCCAAAACATTTATTTTAGAAATTGCATCTATCATCTGTTTTACTGTTTCAACATTTGCAGGAATAATCAAATTTGCATTTTCTGAATTTTCATTTACATCTTTTAACAACCAAGTTCCATTTGTGTTAATAAGATTTATTTCAGAATTTGTTTTGTTTTTGATTACGATTGTATCTGGAACTTCTTTTAAATTAAGAGTGTATCCATCATTTGCACCAGAAATCACAAGTTGCAAAATATATACAACAAGTAAAATTGCAATCAACGAAAGTAAAATTATTTTTCGTAAAGATATTTTATTTGTCATTTTTCTTTTCCTTTTTATTTTCCATACTCATTGTTTCTCTTTCATCTGTTGAAGCATATTGAATTCTAATTTTTTTACGATGTTCAACTCTCATGCGCCAAACAATAAATCCAATGATGATAACTAAAAGAGGAACTCCATATTGATTTATAATTTTTGCAACTTTAATTGAAGCTGTACTAGATTTTTTCAAAGTATTTAATGCTAAACCTTTTGTTCTCATTGTACATAAATCTTCGTTACCGTTCATGTAGTCTAAAACGTTTCTAACAAAAATTGAAATTGGTTCACGACCTGAATCATCAATTAACATTGGACTAACAATCACAGAACTTCCAGCAACAAAAATTTTTCCATTTTGAACAGCTTTTGCAAGATGATTATCTGTTCCACCTGCTAAAGAATCTTTTGCAACATCATTTTTATTTTGCTCTAAAATATTTTTATCAAATTGACTTGCAAATTTTCCTTCTGCTAAAACTGCTAAGTTATAAGAACTTCTTTCATTTTCTGCAACAGGAGTTATGTACAATGGATGCATAATGATATTATCTTTCATCAACCAAGATTGGTCAGAAGATTTTACCAAAACAGTTCCTTTTACATCATCAGATAAATTTAAATTAATTGAACTATTTTGGAACATCAAAATGTATGAAAGATTTTTTGTAATTGGATTTTTCTGATTGATTGTACTGCGTTCTGTAATTGGAACATAGTACATTGGAATTTCACCATAACCTTGCTGAAAATTTTTATAACAATTCATATCCATTACATAATCTTTACCAAGTTCAATTCCGTACTTTGCTAAAAATTCAGGAAGTCCAGTTTCTAACAATTTGTATTCTGGAAGTTGATATTGATTTTGTGTTGGAATTTCTTGATACATATCTGCAAAGACAGTTAAGTTTCCACCTTGCATCAAAAATTGATCCAGTTTATAAAAAACTTTTTCAGAAATTTTTTCTGTAGGTGCAACAATTACGATATTAGAAATTGTAGAAGGAATTTCATCTTTTTCTAAATCCAATTCCACAAATTGATATTTATCATTTGCAAGCATTTGCAATCGCTGGGAACCATTTTGTGCGTCGTTCAAAGATTTTGTTCCAAAACCTGTTAAGTAACCAATTTTGTCAGAACGAGAAACTAAGGTTTGTAAATTTTCTGTAATTACAGTTTCTAAATTATCAAGTCCTGCAATTCCGTAAGAACCAAAAAAACTTCTAGAAAGTTTAACAGGTAAAAGTTTGAAGTTGTCGTTATATTCCATTACAGCGGCAATCATTCCTTTTCCATTTTGCTTTGATTCATCTGTTGCTTTATCATCAGTCCATGAAATTTCATCAACTCCATATTTTGCACAAAGTTCAGAAACTTCATCTTGATTAGGATTAACAACTTTAAAAGAAACTTTGTTCATATTTTTTTTGTTTACTTGAGCAACTGCATTAGAAACAATATTTTCTAACTGATTAAAATTTTTAATTCCAAATGCACTTAAATCACTTGATGAATAAAGAGTAACATTTACATTATCTTTTAAACCCGCTAATGCACTTGTTGTATTTATCATTTTGCTCATTGTTGTTGTTAATCTATATTCAAGTCCGTCTGGCGAAATTATATCATCAAGAACTTCAATTGAATCTGCATAAACTAAAACAACACCCATGTAAACATTTTTAAAACCTACTTCGTTATCTTTTACTTCTTGAATTTGTTTTTGTCTTATTCGATAACTAGAAGCAAGTTCTTCATTTTCAGGTTTGTCCATATCAAAAAATTCATAACTAAAATTTTTGTTTGCACTTCCTTTGTATTCAACTAAAATATCTTCAAGGTATTGTTCAACAGTGTTATATGGAGAAGGTAAATTATTTGAAAAGAAAACTTTTACGGACAAAGGCTCTTCTAAATTTTTTACAACTTCTTTACTACTTTGTGATAAAGAATATGATTTAGGCGAAGTTAAATCTAATCTAAAAAAAGAATTTGCACCTACAAGATTTATTAACACAAGTAGGATAATCAATAAAACAAAATCGCTTTTTGGACCTGTAATCCAATTTATAAATTTTTTCATTTTTATGCACTCCTACGATTTTCAAGAACTTTTACTGTAATTGCAATAAATAAAATTGTTATTGAAATAAAATAAAGCAAATCTCTTGAATCAATGATTCCTCTTGAAATTGACGTAAAATGACTTCCTGCAGAAATGAATTGCAAAAATCCAACAATGCCTGCTGGAAGGAAAATTAAAAATCTATCAATCATTGCAAGAAGAATACAAATTCCAAAGGCAACAAAGAATGAAACAATTTGATTTTTTGTAATTGAAGAAGCAAAAATTCCTATTGCAGAAAAACATGCTCCTAAAAAAATTGCTCCAAGATATCCACAAAAAAGTGGACCAAAATCAACATCACCAAAAATGCTTGCAGTAATTGCATAAATAAAAGTAGGAACAAGCATTATTATAGAAGAAACAAATGCTGCTAAAAATTTTCCGATAACAACATCTGTACAAGTTACAGGAAGTGTCATCAAAGTTTCGATTGTTCCTCTTCCACGTTCCTCAGAGAAAAGACGCATTGTTAAAGCTGGAATAAAAATTGCAAACAACCAAGGTAAGTTTACAAAAAATTCTCTAAGTTCTGCTCTGTTTGCTAAAAAGAAAAACGAAAAAAGCATGAAACCAGAAACAATTAAAAAAGCACAAGTTACAATGTAAGCAACTGGACTTGTAAAATAAGATTTTAATTCTCTTTTCATTATTACACTTATCATTGTTCTCCTCCAGTTGTTAAAGTTTTAAATACATCTTCTAAAGTATTTGTTTCTAAAGTTAGTCCGTAAAGATCCCAACCATTAGAAATAATTTTTTGTGAAAGAACATTTCTTATTTCTGCGTTATCTTTAATTCCGATTCTTGCGATAAGAGGTTTTTCAATTTCTTTTGGAAGATTATTTTCTGTGTCATTTGTATCCAAAAATGAAATTGAACAAACGCCTTCAATTTTAGAAATCACGTTTTCAAATTCTGTTTTCTCTGCTCCAGAAAGATTTACAATCACATTAGAATTTCCTGCGTATCTAGTTCGCAATTCTGAAGTAGGACTATCGGCAGCAATTTTTCCACGAGAAATAATAATTACTCTATCACAAATCATTTCTACTTCACTTAAAATATGTGTAGAAATAATTACTGTACGAGTTTTACCAATTTCTTTTATAAGTGAACGAACTTCTATAATTTGATTTGGATCAAGTCCGCTTGTTGGTTCATCTAAAATTAAGATTTCTGGATCATTCATCAAAGCATGTGCAAGGCCAACACGCTGTCTATATCCTCTTGAAAGATCTGAAACATTTTTGTGCATTACATCAGTTAAGCCACACACAGAAGCAAGTTGTGGAACTTTTTCTTTAGGATTAACACCCTGCATTTGAGCAACATATTCAAGATAATCAGCAACAATCATTTCTCCATAAAGAGGAGCGGATTCAGGCATATATCCGATTTTTCGTTTTGATTCTTTAGGATTTTCGCGGATGTCTTTTCCATCAATTTTTATGCTACCAGAATCCATATCCAAAAAACCAGTAATCATTCTCATGGTTGTAGTTTTTCCAGCACCGTTTGGACCAAGCAATCCAACAATTTCGCCAGTTTTAATTGAAAAACTGATGGAATCTACTGCTTTAAAAGTTCCAAAGGTCCTAGAAACTTCTTGAACTTCAATCATTTTTTCCTCCAAAATAAACATTAAAAAATTACTTATCTATAGTAAAATAAAATAGATTTAAGAAAGTTACAAGTACACAAAATAAAGCAAGTTGAAATTATGTAAATGCAGAATTTTCAGCCAACGCTTTCAACGGGGAATGTGAACTGCACCCAAAAAATTGGACACAATTGGAGGTGTAGTATGAATAAAAAATA
>CALBXN010000191.1 GCA_937890485.1 uncultured Treponema sp. | reverse complement strand
CTTTACGAAGAAGCCAAAGATTTTAACAATGTGGTGTATGAGTTTTGTTGTGGGGCTAGTGGTAAATTATAATGAAATGATATAAACTGTACACAAATCAACAAGAAGAGGCTAATATGAAAAGATACATTTTTTTGATTTGCGTATTTTTAATGACTTCATTAAACATTTTTTCACAAGACTATACTTTAGAAAAAAGCGAGTTTATAAATAAATATCAAGGTACATATATAGATAAAACCAAACAAACTGATTACAAAATTATTTTAAAATATTACAAAGATGATATTTGTATAGTTTATTCTGAAAATTTATTCTTATCCCAAACGGTTAATTTTATTAAAATTTCCAAATTGTTAAAATCTGGTCCCAATTTTCCAGCTATTATGGGTGGTGCAGATAAAGGTAGTGGTGGAATAGAAACCAAGATATTTTTTATTGGCGATAAATTGTATTCAAACGTAACCCGTACAGAATCGAAATTTAATAATACGTTAAATGAGTTTGATGAAACAATCATCCGTTCAAAAACTATTTTCTTTGAAAAGATTTCAGATTCAACAATAAATAATGGTGTTGATATAAACCTTCAAAGTGTTATAAACGAATTTGTTGTTGTTGAAAATTTACGATTAAGATTAAACGAAGAAAAAAATAGTGAAATATTGGCAACAATGCCTGAAGGAACAATAGTAAAAGTAAAATCTATTGGAAAACTAGAAATTGTAGATGATATAGAATCAAATTGGATTCAAATAGAAATAATGAATGATACTAAAGATTATGAAGGAAAACTAATTCCAAAAGGTTTAACAGGCTGGTGCTTTGGTGGATATGTGAGATAAAACATACTTTACTACCAAAAAAAAAGTTCATAGTCTATAAAATAACCCAACGATAAATCAAAAATCTCACTTTAGATTTATCGTTGAGAGCTGACCCTACAAATCTTACAAAATCCTTCCTTTCCCAAACTCATTTTTTTCTTTTTCAATAAAATCAATTAAGAAATTGTAGAATTTTCTAGTTTTTTGGTCGTCGGTTTTGTTGTTTTTGTATGTTACCAAAATGTCTCTTGTGCAGTTTGTATTTGCAATTTTTAGAAGTTTTACATTTTTGGTATCAATTTGTTCCCAAGAAAATGATGGCCAAAAGCCAATTCCAATATTTGCAGAAATCATATTTTTTACAGCAATTGGACTATCACTTTCAAAAACGATATTTGGATGAATATGCTCTTTTTTGCAAAATTTGTCGCAAATTGCTCTAAAATGTTTTGCTCCAGAAAGTGATATAAAATCTTCGTTTTTTACTTCTTCCAGCGATATTTCATTTATGTTTTGAAATCTTTCATTATTTGGCACAATCAAAAAAATCTCTTCATTGCAGACAAAAACTTCATCTTGGTTTTGTAAAGATTGATTGTAGAAAAGTTTTGTAGTAACAACAATATCACATAAATCATCTGTTTCATTTTGGCTAACTTGAAAATGCACTTCATCATCAATTTTTTTATATTCGATAATTGCCCGAGTAACCAAACTAGAAGCGGCTAAAACATTTAAATGAATTGTGGCGTTTTCCATTTTTGCCATGGTTTGAAGTTGTTCTGGTAAATCAAAAATTCCAGTTAAAAGTGGTTTTAGTTTTTCGTAAAAATACCTTCCATATTCTGTTAAAACAATATTTCGGCCTTTCATTCCAAAAAGAGGAACTTCCAATTCTTTTTCCAATCTGTGAATAGTTTGGGTTAGGGCAGGTTGAGCAATGTGCAATTCTTCTGAAGCCCGAGTGATGTGTTGAAGTTCTGCAACTTTTAAAAAATATCTTAATTGTGTTAATTCCATAATATTAAAGTTATAAATCCTCTTTTGATATATAATGTAAAATGTATTAAAACTATTGTAATAATATATTATACATTATTTATTATTTTGTATATAGTTTTCTCAATAAAACACAAACAAGAGGAAAAACTATGAACAACTTTTTAGAAGCAGTAATGCTAGTTTGCTTTGGATTATCTTGGCCTATATCCTTGATAAAAAACATAAAAGCTCATTCGGCCAAAAATATGAGTTTTAGATTTACTGCTTTAATTATTTTGGGATATTTAGCTGGAATAAGTGCAAAATTGATGAGTGGAACAATAAATTATGTGCTAATAATTTACATTATCAATTTAGTTGTGGTGTGTATGAATTTAGTTGTTTACTTTGTAAATAAAAGTTATGACAAAAAATTGATGTAAATCTATATAAGTTAAGGGATTATATAATCTTTGTTCTAGAAAATTAATTGGAGGAAACATGAAAGAGATTAAAGAAATTAAAGAATTAAAGCAAAATCTCAAATTGGGACAAATTGTATTTTTGGGTTCAACAAAACTTGCAAATATGGATTTGTATGATTATTTGAGGGATACAACTTCATTTTCAATTTATAATGAAAGTGTGCCAAAACTAAAAATTGAAGATTTGGAAAAATGTGTGGAAATGATTTCCAATTTACAGCCTTCAAAACTTTTTATTTCAATAGGCGAAGAAGAAATTAAAAATGAAAAATTAGATATTGATGATTTTATTTCTAAATATGAATGGTTTTTGTATAAAATAAATCAAAATTGTAAAAATTGCATTTTGTATATCATTTCGTTAAATGAAGAAAATGATATTGCAAAAAAAGTAAATAAACGATTACAAAAACTTTCTGAAGAATGTGGTTGTCGATTTATTAAATTGATAGGAAATTCAATTTGTGATTTTATTTCAACAATAAAAGTATATTTAAGAAAATTTCCAATCAATTTTGTAGAAGCAATGAGATATAGTTAGGTTGGGTGTATCATCTCCCGAAAAGGTCAGGTCGTTTTATTGAAGACGGCAGAAATCCTTCATTGAAAAATTTTTATTACTTTGCTCGTGGAGTAAAGTTTGATAATCAAGACTATACCGCAAAATGTGTGTTTGTTAAAAATGATTCAGAAGGGCAAAATAATATAAAAATAAATATTCCTTACGCAACAACTTATAGAATTCGTTTCAATCAATCAAGAATGCTTTGTGTTGTTGAAACTGTAAACTAATCTTTTTCTTTATTCAAAGAATTTCTCAACACCTTATACAAAATATCTGGCTTAATTGGTTTTTCTACAAAATCATTTATGCCAGATTTGTGATAGATTTTTATATCATCATCAAGAATGTTTGCTGTAATTGCAATTATCGGAATTGATTTTGCGTCATTACGGTTTAGTTGTCGTATTTTTTCTGTCATTTCTTGACCGTCCATAATTGGCATTCTGATATCTGTTAAGATTAAGTTAATTTCATTTTCTTTAGAATTTTCAAATGTTTCTAAGCCTTCTTTCCCATTTGATGCACAAACTACATACATACCTTTTTTTTCTAAAAGTTCTTTGGCGATTTCGATGTTCATAGGATGGTCTTCAATTAAGAGAACTTTTTTTTCTGAAAGAATCTCTGAATTTTGCAAATCAAGTGATAGGTTTTCATTTTCTTTTTCAGTTAGGTTTTGTGGTTGTTCTTTTTCAAAATTTACAACTGGTAAATCTAAGTGAACGATAAAAGTTGTTCCTTTTCCTTTTTCACTTTGTACAGAAATTGTTCCATCCATTAAGTCTACAATACTTTTTACAATTGCAAGACCTAATCCTGACCCTTGCGACATAACATCTATATCATTATTTTCTTGTTCAAAAGGAATAAATAATTTTTGTTGAAATTCTGGACTTATTCCAATTCCTGTATCTTTTACATAAAAATCACAAGAAAAAACATTGTTACAAATGCTTCTGTTTTTGAATAGGAATTCTACAGTTCCTCCTTCTGGAGTAAATTTTATAGCATTTGTTAATAAGTTAAAAAAGATTTGTTCAAAACGTATTTTATCTACGAGTATGTTTACCTTGTAATAATCTGTTGGATAAATAAAATTTATATTTTTCTTTTTACATAATGGTTCTATCATTGCTAAAATAGTTTCTTTAAATTCTGGATAAGAGTAAGGAGTTGGATGTAAAATAAGTTTGTCACTAAATTCTTTACCTACATCAAGACAGTCGTTTACTAATCCTAGAAGGAAAGTACTTGAACTATTAATTTTTTCAAGATATTCATTTAGTAAATTTTTATTTGAAATATTATCTTTTGCAAGTGAAAGATATCCAGTAATTGCGTTTAGAGGAGTGCGTAAATCGTGACTCATTCTTGATAAAAAATCAAATTTTATTTTAAAACTTTCTGCAATCTGTTTATTTTTTTTCTTGTTGATAATATTGAATAATAATAGAATTACAGAAATTACAAACAACAAAAAGAAAACGCTCAAAATAAGAAAAAAGTCCAGTGGGTTTGTGTATATCAATCCTAAAAATCCATCTTTTGAAGTTATTTGAGTATTATTTCTAATTGCGTCAGAAAATTCTTCTTCAGAAATTGAATGTAATGTTTTGTTAAAAATTGAAAACAATAAAGGATGTGCATTTTTAGAAATTCCTATTGAAAAAGATTCTGTTAAATATGGAATTGTGCTAAACTTCAATCTACTATATTTTGGTAATGAATAAAAATAATTTAATTCGTAGTTGTTTAGAATTGTTGCATCAGCTTTTCCAGACTTTACTGCATCTAAACATTCTTTTATATTGGGATAAGAAATAATTTGTGCATTTGGATTTTTTTCTCGTATATATTGATTTGTAAAATAACTTTCTGGTAACGCAATTTTGTTAAACTTCAATTTTTCTTTATAGACATAGGAAATATTTGTTTCGATAAAAGGCTTTGTTAAAAGTAAATTATGGTCATTAGCCCATTTGTAATCATATGCTACAGCAGATAAAATATGACCATTGTTATTTTCTACCATTTTTAAGTTTTCAGCATAAGAAGATGTTGAAACATAATTAAAATCAATTCCACTTTTTTTAGAAACTATATTTAATATATCAATAACTGCACCTTCTGGTTTATTTGTTTTGGAATTTAATTTTTCTAAAGGTTCCCAGTTTGGATCAAAATATATTTTTAGAGTTTTATTATTTTCTATAAAGGATAGTTCTTCTTTTGTAAATGAAACATTGTTTCCTTCTATAGAACCATAATGTTTTTTATATAATTTTTCATCAAAAGAAGGATTTTCGCTTTTCAATTTTGATATTGCAAGATTTAAATCGGCTAAAACTTCTGAATTTCCTTTTGTGATTGCAATGTATTGTGGGTGCGGGTCAAAATCAGAAACGATTCTAAAATCATTTGTATTTGAATTAGAAGATGACATTGCGGTATCAATTTTTCCTTCTTTCAGGGCATCAAACAAATCTGATTCTGAATTAAAAAATACTGGTTTCATAGAAAAATTATTTTCTTTGCAAAATTCAAAAAAATAATCAGTTCTTGCACTATTTGAAATAACTCCAACAGTTAATCCGTCTAAACTTTGAAAATCATTATATGGAATTTGCGAATTATTTTTATTTACAAAAATTGATGAATAAAATGTAATTGAGGAACTTTCAGAAAAATCATAAAATTTTTCACGTTCAGGATTTTTTTTAACTCCACAAAGAATGTCAATTTCTCCTGTCTTTAACATTTCTAAACATGAATTCCAATCGCATTTTGTGATAAAATGTAAATCCCAAGGACTATATTGCATTATTGCTTGTAGGTAATCATAGTAAAAACCAGAAAGATTTCCTTGTTCATCAATTTCTTGAGCACCTTGTATTTCATAAAATCCAACATTCAAAACTTTTTTTTCTATTTGAGGAAAGTAAGGATCTGCATAAGTGTTTACAGACAAAAATAGAAATACAAAAATTACAAAAAATATTAAAAAAAATCTTTTACCTAACATAAATTTAGTATAGCATTGAAATTCGTTTTAGACTATAATGAAAATTATGAAAATAGGATTTGATAACGATAAATACTTAAAAATTCAGTCAGAACACATCAAAGACAGAATCGCACAATTTGGTGATAAACTCTATTTGGAGTTTGGTGGAAAACTTTTTGACGATTATCATGCTTCAAGAGTTTTGCCTGGTTTTCAGCCAGATAGTAAATTAAAAATGCTTATGCAACTTGCAGATTGTGCAGAAGTTGTTATTGTTATCAGTGCTACAGATATTGAAAAAAATAAGGTTCGTAGCGACTTAGGTATTACTTATGATATGGATGTAATTCGTCTTTGCGAAGAATACAAGAAAGTTGGTCTTGTTGTTAGTAGTGTTGTTATTACACATTATGCAGGGCAGTCGGCTATCAATCAATTTAAAACCCGTCTGAAAAAACTTCATATAAAAACTTATTTTCATTACTATATTGAAGGATATCCATCAAATGTGTCTTTAATAAATAGTGACCAAGGTTTTGGAAAAAATGATTATATAAAAACTACAAAACCTCTTGTTGTGGTTACGGCTCCAGGACCAGGAAGTGGAAAGATGGCAACTTGTCTTTCTCAGCTTTATCATGATAACAAACGAGGAATAAAAGCTGGGTACGCAAAATTTGAAACTTTCCCAATTTGGAATTTGCCGTTAAATCATCCTGTAAATATTGCCTATGAGGCCGCAACTGCTGACCTTAACGATGTAAATATGATTGACCCATTTCATTTGGAAGCATACGGTCAAACTGCTGTAAATTATAATCGAGATATTGAAATTTTCCCTGTTTTGAATTCTATTTTTAAGGCAATTTATGGTTATAATCCATATAAATCTCCAACGGATATGGGGGTTAATATGGCTGGAAATTGTATTATTGACGATGAAATTTGTCAGAATGCTTCAAAGCAAGAAATAATTCGTCGTTACTATAATGCTTTAGATAAATTAGCTGACGATATTCCTGCAGAAAATGAAGTTTATAAAATTGAACTTCTTATGGGAAAGGTGAATACTTCAACTGATGAAAGAAAAGTAACAGTTCTTGCAAAACAACGAGCCCAAGAAATTGGACTTCCTGCTGAAGCGATTGAACTTATGGACGAAGAAGGAAATCCAATTTATATTACTTCAAAAACATCAGATTTATTGGGGGCTTCTGCTGCATTGTTGCTTAATGCTTTAAAATATTTAGCTGGAATTGAACATGATGTTCATTTAATTCCTGCATCAGTTATAGAACCAATTCAAAAAATGAAGATAGAATATCTTGCAGGAAAAAATCCACGGCTTCATACTGATGAAGTTTTGGTTGCTCTTGCAATGGTTTCTACAGAAGATGAGAATGCTAGAAAGGCTTTAGAGCAACTTCCAAAACTTAGAGGTTGTCAAGTTCACACTACAGTAATGCTTTCTGAAGTTGATACAAAGATTTTTAAGAAACTTGGAATCGATTTTACAAGTGAGCCTATAAAGAAAAAGCGTTTTATCAATTCATATTGATTTAATATCTGACCTTGTTAAAAATCTTAAATCTGACTCTAGTAATGGTATCACATTTTGATTATATTCTTAGTATAAATTATTCTTAAATAGGAGAATTTTATGGCTGAAGGAATGATTAAAGTTGCTACAATTGCTGGTTCTGATGCTTCTGGTGGAGCAGGTTTAGAAGCAGATTTAAAAACCTTTTGTGAATATGGTCTTTATGGAATGGCGGCCGTTACAGTTATTGCTACAATGAATCCAGACAATAATTGGTCTCACGGTGTTTTCCCTATCGCAGAAGATGTTTTGCGTTCTCAAATGGAAACTATTTTTAAAGGTGTTGGAGTTTCTGCTTGTAAAACAGGTATGCTTGGAACTGAGTATGCTGTAGAACTAGCAGAAGAATATATCAAAAAATATAATGTTGAAAATTATGTTTTAGATCCTGTAATGGTTTGTAAAGGTGCAGGTGAAGCTCTAAATCCAGAATTGAATTTAGCAGTACAAAAAAAACTTTTACCTTTAGCAAAAATTGTAACTCCAAATCTTTTTGAAGCTAGTCAAATGGCAGGTTGTGAAGAACCTACAACAGTTGAACAGATGAAAATTGTTGCAAAAATCCTTGTTGAAAAAGGTGCAAAAGCAGTTTTCTTAAAAGGTGGAAACAAACTTGCTAATTGTAAAGATACTGGTCTTGCCATTGATGTTTATTGCGATGCAAATCGCTGTGAAGAAGTTGAAACCTCTTTAGTAAATACTTCTTGGACTCATGGTGCTGGTTGTACAACTGCTGCAGCTATTACTTCAGGGCTTGCACAAGGTCTTAGTGCTTATCAAGCTGTTTTGTTAGCAAAAGAATTTATTAGACAAAGTTTAGCAGATTCCTTTCCTCTAAATAAATGGGTTGGACCTGGAAATCCATCAAATTGGAGAAAAGAAAAGGCAATTTTCAAAAATAATAATTATGTACTTTTGTAAAAATCTTACAAATACTTTTTAAATTCTTGTCCTGTAATTCCTGCGTAAAGTGATATGTATGGTCTTACGGGGCTAGAATTTATTTTTTGAATCAAAACTTCTTCGATTTGAAAAAATCCAACTTTCAGA
>CALBXN010000190.1 GCA_937890485.1 uncultured Treponema sp. | reverse complement strand
AAAAGAAGTTTTAAATATCAGTAGACTTGCTGTATTTATTATTGCAGCTATTGCATTTGTTCTTTCATTGGATGAAAACAGTTCTATTTTTGGATTGGTAAGTTACGCATGGGCTGGTTTTGGTGCAACATTTGGACCTCTAATTCTTCTATCATTATTCTGGCGTGGATGTACTGCAAAAGGTGCAATCGCTGGATTGATAACTGGTGGAGTTACAGTAGTTGCTTGGCATAATATTCCAGCTTCTGTTTGTCCAATTTTTGGTGTTTACGAAATTTTACCAGCATTTATTTTATGTTTGCTTGTAACAGTTGTAGTTAGTCTTTTGGATAAAAATAAAGACGCTCAAATGTTAGAAGAATTTGATAATTTCAAAAAGATGCCAGATTAATTTATTGTTCAATTAAAATGTCTACTTTTAAGTCATTTTGATTGTGATTTACGAAAAAAAGATTTCCTGTACATTGTGCTTCGTACGGGGAATCTTTTGATAACCTGTATAAAAATGAATGTTGATTTTCATCATTTTGGGTTAAGGCAACAGCTACTTCAAAGTTGTTGCCTTTTTTGTTTTTAAAAAGCATGTAAAAAGTTTCGCTCATTTGTTTTCCATAAAGATTATAAACTCTGTCTCCTGTAAGCAAAAAACTTCCGTCTGCTTCTTGTTCAGAAAAAAATAAGGTTGTAAAAGTTTTTGTTAAATCATAATTATTTATTTTAAAACGCAAAATTTTTTGTTTTTGAACTTTTGTTTTTTCGTTTTCAGTTGAAGCAATTTTTTCTTTCTGTTCAGATTTTGGAACATCATTGATTTTATCAAGTTGTTCTTGCATGGTTTCAAGTTTTTTTAAGATTTCTGTTAATATCTTATCACTAGAAAGAGAATTACTTGTTGAATTTGAATTTAATAATTTGGTAGAAAGTGTTGATAAAGTAGATAAATCTGCTTCTGTTGTTTTTTCAGTTGATAGATTTGATAAAATAGAATTTAAATCTGTAATTGAACCAAAGGGATTAGATGAATTCATTTGTAACAATGAAGCTGCTGTAACTGAAGAGGCTTGGTTTTTTGTCTGAGAAGTTTTTTCTTGGCTTTTTGCAGTTTGATTATTAACGGAAGAAGAATTAATCGAAGGTGAAGAAACCGACGGCATGCTAGGCATTTGTGGCATAGAAAGAGAATCTGCAAAAAGATTTTGACCTTGCAAAATTAAACTGAAAAATAAAACTGCTTTACAAAGATGCAAGGCTTTCTTCGATAAGTTCCAAGCGAGTTGTAAGTTGGCTGATAGTTTTTTCAAGGCGAGATTTCTCCTTTTCAAGCCGAGTTTTTTCATCAATTTCTTGTGCTTTTTTCTTCATTAATGAACGAACTGTATCGGGACTTTTGCCTGCTTCTAAGTTTTCTTGAACTTCTGCTCTTTTGGCTGGAGTTGCAGAGGCTACAATTTTCATGTTTTCAAAACCGATTTTTGGGTCGATATTTGAAACGCTGATTTTTGTAATTGTTTTTGCAGCCGAACGAGGAAGTTGCAAAACTCTATCGATATAGTCTTCGTAACGAATATTTGCGTCTTGGCATAATTGGTGGGCTTTTGCTAAAAGTTTTCCAAACTCAATCATCAATTTACCATTTTGCTCTAAATAATTTTTTTTGATTTCATCTGTAAGTTGAGCAAGTTCTGGTGCATCTTCTAAACCAATTACATAAATTCCTTTGCTCTCGGCAACTTCAAGTAGACTGTGAAATTTTGCCCAAAATTCGTTTGTGTGGCAACGAGCGTTTTTAGGACACAATCCTTTAGACATTTTTTCTTGTTGAACAGTAATTAAATGATGTGTATATTCGTGAATCGCTGTGTAAATAAGTTGATTATCTGCTTTGAAATTCAAATTATGTAAAATAATTTCGTGATTTTCTGGTTTGTAAAGCCCATTTACTTTTTTGCTTTCTTTACCACTCATTGTAACTGTAAAATCAATTTCAGTTTCTTCTATATCAAGTAGAATTTGTTTTATTTGGTCATTATTCATGATAAAACTCCCATTTTTGAAAGAATGATTGACGCCGCCACTGTACTTGCAGTTTCTGTTCGTAAAACTCTAGTTCCCATGCTACAAAGTGTAAAACCTTTTTGTACAAGAAAATTTCGTTCTTTGTCTGTCCAACCTCGTTCACTTCCGATAGCAGCAAAAATTTTATAATTTTCAAGTTTTTTGTTAAATTTGTCTAAAAAATCTGTTAGCGAAATTTTACTTTGAACATTATCAAGGGCAATCAAAATTGTTTTTTCAGAATAATTTGTTTTTAAAATTTTTTCAACGCATTCTGATAAATTTTGATGAAGAATTAATTCTGGGATATGAGTACTTTTTGCTTGAATTGTTCCTTCTTTGAGCAAATTGTAGGCAGTTCCTTTTTCTACAATGTTTGATTGCATGTAGGATTTTTCCCCAAGTTCTGTTCCTGTAAGATGAATGGATTCTGTTCCCAATCCTGCCATATCTCTAAAAAGTCGTTTTAATTGAATTGGTCGAGGAAATCCAATAATCATTGAAAGGGGATAAAGTGATTTTCCGTCAGTTTCTTCTGTAAATTCAAAATTTAATCCAGTTTCATCAATTTTAAGGATTTTTGCTTTTCCGGCTTTTCCTCCAATAATTCCTGCATCAAAAAATTCACCTTCTTTCTTATGCAAAATTTGAATTATATGTTTTGCTCTGTTATCATCTATAGAAAGAGGTAAGTTTATTTCTGAATTTTCAAATAAAACAATATTCACATAAAGAATTATATATGACCTAGTTTTTTATGTCTACAATATAAGTTTTGTTGCATTGACAGTTCTAAAAACATAATGATAAAATGTAGGTGTAAATTATGGGATTTAATTTAAGTAATTATCAATAAGGAGATTTTGCATGAAGTCAAGATTTGTTAGTATTTTATTTTCACTTTTTATCATACTTTGTTTTTTTGGATGTCCAAATGGAGTTGAGGAATCTCCTGTAAGCACACCTGTTAATCTAAAAGTTCAAAAAGTATTTTCAGATGGTGTTTCTCTTACATGGGATGGTAGCAATTCAAATAATTCTTATGTTATTTATATTTCTACATCGGATAATATATCTTCTGCTAGTTCTTTAGGTGTAAATGCTGCTAGAGGAGTACGAATTATTGGGTTAAATTCATTTACTCAATATTATTTTTGGGTTCAAGCAGTTTCTTATTCCAATAGAAGTGATGTTTCTGATATGGTGACTGCAAAAACTTTGATTGGGGCACCAAAAAAAGTTGAACTTGAAATAGATGGCTCAGATTTAAAATTAACTTGGGATTCTGTTCCAAATGCAACTGAATATTTAATTTTGTATGCAAATAAAAATTCTAATGAAAATGCACCAAAAATAACAGTGCCTTCATCTTCTTCTAATATGATGAGTTATACTCTTTCGCAAAAGGCTGTAAATGATGGATTGTATTATGTCTGGGTTTATGGTGTAAATGATGAAAAACCTTCTTCCTATGGAGTTGGTGCGTTTAAGAGAAAAGGAATTCCAAATTACAAATTTCACATAGAAAGTGCACCTGTAAATTCTAAAAGTGATTATTCACTACAAGAAGTTCCAGATGATACAGAAGTTTTTATGTTGAAGATAAACAATAGTTCAAAAAATGTGATTGCAAATAATAAAACGGGAACAATTTCAAATATTTCTAGTAATACAATGGCTGTTTCAAAGGATATATATCCTGTTTATAATGTAGTGGGAAGTCGAATTTCTAGAGATACTGAAGTAATAACACCATTGCAAGATGAATCTAGTGTAATTAGACATGAACATAAGTTAAGCAAAGAATTTAATTACAATCCACAAAAATTTGTAAAAGTTGCTCAATCCAGAAATGAAAGTTCAATTCAAAATTTTTCATCTTACTATGCCAACGAGTATCAAATTGGAGATAAAAAGCAATTTTGGGTAGATGATGAACATTCAAGATTTACAAAAAAGGATGCAACATTAGTTGTAGAAGGCGATTATTGCTATGTTTGGGTTTTAGATAAAAATTATGATATTTCTTCGGAAAGCAAAGTTGATAACAAAATCACATTTGAACAAGCTAATGCAGTTTCTGAAAAATTTGATGCTCTTTATGAAAAAGAAACAACTCTTTATGGGGATACTTATAAAACAGCCTATCAAAATGATGATATAAATTCTGATGGATTAATTTATCCTGAGGAAAAAATTTCAATTTTAATTTTAGATATTTTTGATGATGCCTCTTCTGTACAAAGTTCAGGTGTTTTAGGATATTTCTGGGCAAAAGATTTTTATCCAGATTCTAGTACTTCTAAAAGTGGTATTCGTTCAAATGAAACAGAAATATTTTATATCGATTCGCATTTTTTAGATTCTTTTACAGAAATGACTTATTCTACTTTAGCACATGAATTTCAACACATGTTGAATTTTGTAAATAAAAATCTTAAGTGGGAGGTATTTCCATCAACTTGGTATAATGAAATGCTTTCTATGGTTTGTGAAGATTTATTACAAGATGATATTGGAATTGAAGATAAGGATAGTCCTCGTTCTCGTTTAGCACAGTTTAATTATGGATATTTATTTAATGGTGCTAATGAGTGGTTTAATGATAGTAATACATTATATTCTTATGCACATGCTTATGCCTTTGGTGCTTTTATTACAAGAAATTACGGGGGAGCAGACCTTGTAAAAGCCATGATGGAGAATAAATCTGTTGATTTTGAATCAATTCTTGATGCAATAAATGAAATAAATGATTGTTATCTTACTAAAGGCGATTTACTTAAAGAATTTGCCCGAGCCCTATGTTATCCAGAAGAAATTACAGGTGCCGAAGATGATGAAAATTCTCTTCTAGGGAAAGCAGCTAAAGAAGACTTAAAACATTTTTACAGAGGAAATAGTTGTACAATTGATGGATTTGAATATAAATTACGACCAATTTGTTTAGCTGATTATTATTTTAGATATTATGATGAAAATAACAATGTTCAGTATAAATATAGTCCGTATTACTTAGAAGCAGATCAGACACGGGATTTAAGACCTCTTGGTGTATCTGTTCATACATTTGGAATTCAATCTGATGAAGTTACATTTGATTATAAGGCTCCAACATCCAGTGATGTAAATGTATATTTTGTGATTCAATAAGAAAATTTTTAGTGAGGTGAATTTATGAAAAAAAATTCTTTGTGTAATGCTTTTTTTGTTACTATTTTGACTCTAATATCTATTATGTTTGTTGGTTGTGGTTATACATCGATTGGAAGTCAAGAACCTCCTCAAAATTTAACAGTTGAAGATGTTTTTTCAAACGCTGTAGTTCTTTCTTGGAGAGGAAATAATAGTTATTCAGGATATGTTGTTTATGTTTCTACAACTGATAATATCACAGATGCAATACAAGTTGCAGTTGGCGAAAACACAAAAGTTGCTATTGGCGATCTAACTCCTTTTACGACATATTATTTTTGGGTTGCAGGTGAACTTTATTCTGGGGTAGGGGATCCATCTAGTATGGTTAGTGCAACTACTTTAGTAGGAGGTCCTACTTCAGCAAAAATAGAATTTGATAGCAATAATTTAGTTGTTTATTTTAATAAAGCTCCATCTGCCACAGGATATAATATTTATTATAATACAAATTCAGTTATGGATTTAGATAAAAAAGTTTCAGTAAGTTTAGATAATTTAACTTATAAAAATGGATTGTATTCCTACAAAATAACAAATCAAGCATCTGCTGAAGGTATGTATTTTACTTGGGTCACAGGAACTGCTGAAAATTCTGAAAGTTCTACTTTTGCAACTGCTTTTAAAAGAAAAGGTGTTCCTGAATATCAATTTTATATTGGAGAAAAAACAACAGGGGCTGTTTCTCTTAATATCGATGGAACAAATGCAACATTGTTAAAAATAAATCTTGATTCAGGCAATATTTCTGATTCAAAAGCTGGTAAAGTTACATCTTCTTCTATAGAAGAAGAATTGCTTTTTGACTGTCCAGTGTTTTATTTAAATGGAACAAAAGTTCCAAGAGGACTTATTGTAGATGAAAATGATTTAGTTGATTCTTCAAAAGTAATTCGTTTAGAGCATAAACCAAGTAAAGAGAATATTTTCAAAAAATCAAATTTGTATATGAAAAAATCAAGTCGTGGAATAAGTCCAAGATCTTCATCTGATTTTGAAACTTACGATGTTGGTGATACTCGTTCATTTTGGATTGATGTTGGTACTAATAATTCAAATCAAACAAAATTTGAACGGATTTCTGCCACATTAAAAGTTGAAGGAGATTATGGCTATATTTGGGTTGCAAATTCAAATTATGATAATTATTCATCTTCTAATGAAGATAATTACTTAAAATTATCACAATTACAAACTCTTTCAGATACTTTTGATAAAATGTTTCAAGCAGAAACAGCAATTTTTGGTAAAACTTACAAAGAACAATACGATGAAATGTGGGATTACGGTTTAATTACTCCAAAAGAAAAAATATCTATTTTGATATTTGATATTGGAAACGATTTTACTGCAAGGCAAAAAACTGGTATTTTGGGTTATTTCTGGTCAAAAGATATGTTGCCTGACGATTATACATTTACGTATGAATCAGGAAATTTAAGGTCTAATGAAGATGAAATTTTTTATATGGATGTTCACTTTTTAGACAAATTTCCAAATTTAGCTTTAGGAACTTTGGTTCACGAATTTCAACATATGTTACATTTTGTAAATAAAACTGTAAAATTTTCAGACGAAGAATCAATGTCTGAAACTTGGTACGATGAGATGTTATCATTGCTTACTGAAGATTTGTTTTCTAAAGAATTAAATGTTGAGTTATCAGAAATGATGGATGTTTATATAAAATCTTTTATGGCAGACTATTCTTCTAAAGGTTTGACTTCATGGTATAACGATAATTTATCTTATGGGTATTCATATTTGATGGGAGCTTTTGTCGCTAGAAACTATGGAGATGGTATAGAGGTTGTAAAAGAGATAGCTTCAAATGAGTATTTCAATATTGAATCAATAGTTGAAGCAATTCAAACTGTAACAGATGATTCTTATTTTACAGAAGAAACTTTATTTAAAGATTTTGCACGAGCCCTTTGTTATCCAGAAGGAATGTTAGGTGCAAATTTAAGCAATGCAACTCTTTGGGATATTCGACATTTTGGGGTAGAAAAAGAAACTTCAATATATGAGTTAGATTCAAATTATAATATTAATTTTGATATTTATCTAGAACCAATTATTTTTTCAGATTATTCCTTTGTCGTACAGGATCCTTCTGGGAAAGTTGTTACAATTCTTGGACCTTACCAATATCCAAGAAACAATACATTTAATTCAAATAGTGTTATTTATGGCAAAGGTATTATTCTGCAAGATTTAGGTGTTCATAATGGTACTGTAAATTATTATTATACAAAACCGAAAAGTCCTAATATTAAAGAATATTTTGTTATTCAATAGGATTTACAGATGTTTGTTTCAAAATTAAATAAAACTGCCTTTTTAGTGGTAAAAGAAGTTTGTGCCGTAAAAAAAGGTGAAAGAGTTCTCATTATTACAAATGATAAATCTCAGGTTGAAAAAATTAGTCTAGCTTTTTATAAGGCAACTAGAAAATTACACGCATATCCTACGATTGTTGTTCAGCCTGTAAAAACTCTTTTAGATTATGCTGATAAATCCGTAATATCTGCTTTGGAATCTGTACCTGATGTGGTGCTTTCAATTTCCTATAACAAACTAGGAAAAGATGAAAAAGCCAGTGTCAATCCATACAAAACTGAAGATGGAAGGGAATTTTCTAGCATTTTTAATTATTTACGGGAAGGCACAAAACAAATTCGAGCAATTTGGACCCCAGGTTTAACTGTGGATATGTTTTGTAGAACAGCAAATGTAAATTACAAGTTAATGAAAACTCGGTGCAAAGTTTTGTCTGAAATTTTGACTGAAGCCGAATATGTGCAAGTAACTTCTCCTGGAGGAACTGATGTAAAAGTTGATATTTCTGGAAGAAAGGCTTTTTGTGACGACGGAGATTTTACACAAAATGGTTCTGGAGGAAACATTCCTGCCGGAGAAGTTTATATTTCGCCTGTGGTTGGAAAAACTGAAGGTAAAATTGTTTTTGACGGTTCAATTTCTTCAACTTCAAACGATATGCTAGTAAAAAATCCTGTTTGTTTGCAAGTTGAAAATGGTTTTATCACAAAAGTTTATTCTCAAGGGCAATCCCCTGATAGCTTGCCAGAAAAAAACTCAGAAGCAAAAAAGTTGCTTGATTGCATAATCGAAGCAGAAAAATCTGCAATCCAGCGGGAAAAAGAAGGAAAAATTCCAGCGGGCTCAGGAGAAATTTTAAAACGAAATGCTCGTAACATTGGAGAGCTTGGAATCGGATTAAATCCAAATGCCAGAATTACAGGAAATATGCTAGAAGACGAAAAAGCGTTTAGAACTTGTCATTTTGCTATTGGACAAAATTACGATGGTGATGCCAATGCTTTAATTCATCTTGATTGTCTTGTAAAAAATCCTACAATAGTTGCATTTTTCAAGGATGGAAGTTCTAAAACGATTTTATCAAACGGAAATTTAGAGTGTACTAAGTAAATTGCTAATTAAATTACTTAGTAAATTTACTTAATAAATTTTAAATTAACTAAATTTCGTCATTTTAAACTTGTCATTCTGAACTTGATTCAGAATCTTAGAAAATCTATTCGTCTAAAACTTCTTTAAGTTTTTCTTCCATTTCTTTTTCAACTCGAGAGGCTTCTTGCATTTGTGAGCGAGTAAGTCTTTCTGTGTTGCGTAGTTGACTTGCTGGAACTCCGTAGGCTTTTTCTAGGGCTTCATCTGTTAAAACTTCCTCTGGCGTTCCTAAATCCATATTTCTATCTGGATAAAAAAGCAAAACTAGTGGAGCAAATTTTTTTGTAAGTTCAAGTTCGTGCATGGAAATGTAAATTGTAACATCCATTTTTTTACTATAATCGACTAAAAATGAAAGAGCTTTTTCTTTTTGTGGATATTCCATTGCAAAAAGTGGCTCGTCCATAAAAATTGATTTTGAACCATACAAAACTGAAAAAGCAAGAAGCGTTCTTTGTAATTCACCTTTTGAAATTCCAGAGATTGAACGCTCTAAAATTTCATTAAGTTCAAAAACTTCAATTACTTTTTCAAAAATATTTTCATTTCCAAATTGTGCAGGAGACTTTCCTTTGAACTGGCCATTTTCAAATACTTGTTTTAAAAGTTCTTTAACTTTTTCTGAAGTTTCAAATTCCATATTTTGATAAATAACAGAAGCAAGGATATTTTTTTCTTCTTCATTTCGTTTAGGTTGGGCAATTTCTTGAGTTTCGCCTTTATCTGTTTTAGTAATTCTGATAATTGGAAAAAATTCTCTTGTGTCAGTTTCAAAAAGTTTAATCATTCCAGAAGATGGGCAAAGCCGACCAGATGCTAACATCATCAATGTTGATTTTCCACTTGCGTTAGGACCAACTAAGCTAACAAATCCTGCTGGAAGTTCTGCTGTAAAGTGATCAAAAACAGGTTTTGATTCTTGAAGAATTACTTCACCATTTTCATCGTATTCTTCTACAGGCGGATATGTAAAGTTTACATCAATAAATTCTAAAAATTTTGTTTCGTTCATAGTTATTTCTTTCCTTTTATCAGTTATAATAACAAATTGTATAATCGCTTTGATAAACAAATCCAACCTTTCTGTAAGCACGTTTTGCACTTTCATTTTTTACTTGCACAAAAAGTACAGGTTCTTTGTTCATATTGCGAATTGTTTTACAAAGTTCTTTTATTAAAATTTGAGCAAGACCTTGACCTCGAAATTTTTCGTCGGTAAAAACGCCACCTAGTTGAATAAAATTCTTGCCGATTGCGTTACTTCCAGCTTTTGCAACAAATTTATTTTCGATTTTCACTGCATAAATCATTTGAGTTTCAAGATTTTTTTGTAACAAAGTTTTGCAATTTACTTCATTAAATTCTTTGCCTGGAGGAAGAACTTCTACAATGTCGTAATTTTTTTGTAGTTCAAACAAATCTTCAAGATTTGAAGGATTGCATTTTACAATTTCATGAGAATGAGGTTTTTCTTCAATTAGGAAATCTGGTAAATTTTCTGGATGATATTTTAACAACAAATATTCTCGATTTTCGTAGGGAAGTTTTCCGTCAAAAATTTTGCAAATTGAATTTATCAAAAGGGAACTTCCGTTTTTGTCCCCCATGATACAATAAAGTTTTTTGCCAGCAAGAAGTTTTTTTAGTTGTTTTTGAAATTCATTTGAGTTTTCAAGTTCTTGTGGATTTTCAAAATGATGTTGAATCAATCCACCTTTAGAAATCATAATTACGCCACGAATTTTTTTTTCGTTATTTACAGAATTTTTTTCAAATAAGATATAGTAAAAAAAAGGATTTTGAGAAACATCTGTAACAATTCTGCTAATTAATGTAACGCAACTTTCTTCATTTGGAATTAAAAAATCAAGTGCATCATTTCTGTTTTGGGAAGTAAGTGGTTGAAATTCAAATTGTTGTAAGTTCATCAAGTTTTCCTAGTTTTAATTATTGAGTAATGGTAAATAACCTGTTGGTTCAAAATCTCCTGCAAGTACACTAAATGATGCTTTAAAAGAAAATGGAGAATAACTGTAGCAAAGTAAAATTGAACTGTTCCATTTTTCTTTCATAAAATAAACTGGAGACATAATTGAAATTATTATAACATTTTTTCCTTTTTCTGTAAGTTGGTTTACGCGTTTTGCAACAGTTGCGGCTTTATCATTGGCACAACCTATGATTATTGTGTCGTAATTTAATCCTTCAGAATAGATTTTATCTCCAGTCCAAGCGGTTTCGTTTGGTCCCATATTGTAGTTGTATCTAAGAGTTTTTGCATTTGGAAATCGTTTTAATCCTTCTTCGAGAAAATCTTGATATTGACCTGCAATTAAAATCTTTTGTTCATTAGGATTTTGAATTTTATAGGAATTTGCAGGTTTGTTATAAGCTGTAATAGATTTACACGCTTGGTTCAAAAAGAATTTTGTTCCCTCTGGGTCGGGAACGAGTTTTTCGATATTTTCTAAATCTGGGTAAATTGGAACAAAGTTTTCGCCTTTGAAATATTTTAGTTTAGAAAGAATTACTCGTTTTGCAGCGGTTTTTACAGTTTGCTTAAATTCATTGGAACGGCTCATTAAAGAAAGATTGTTTGTCCAAAGTGAATCGTACAAATTTGCGGTTGTAGAAGAAATTACAATATCGTTTCCTGCTTCTATCGCCATTCTAACTGCTTTTGAAAGACTTCCTGCGTAAAGGGTTGCTCCGTTCATCATCATATCATCTGTGATGATTAAACCTTCGTATCCCATATCTTGTCGTAGGACTTTTGTTAAGAAATATTTTGATAAGGTGGCAGGTTCTCCGTTTTTTGTGATTTGCGGAAAACTTAAATGCCCTGACATAATTGCTGGGATTTTTTCATCAACTAGGTATTTGAAGGGCAAAAGTTCTCTGTTTTGTAAAGTATTAAAATCAATTTGAATTTCTGGTAGATGTCCGTGGGAATCATCACTTGTATCCCCATGACCAGGAAAGTGTTTTGCTGTTGGAATAAGACCTGCATCAATTACACCTTGTGAATAAGATGCTCCTAAAATTCCTGTATCTAAGGCATTAGAACTAAAAGCTCTAGGTCCAATTACCGTGGAATTTAAATTTGTGTAAATATCCACTGTTGGTGCAAAATTCATATTGATTCCCATGGCTCTAAGTTCTTTTGCAATGTAATAACCTGAATAATAGGCGTCTGAAGCTAATCCTGTAGCTCCAATAGCTAAATTTCCGGGAGTATCGCTAGTTCGTCCCTTAATATGACGAATCCATCCTCCTTCTTGGTCAGTTGCAACATAAAGTGGAATTTTGAATCTTCCTTTTAATGATTCTTCTTGTACTTTAATAACGGATTTTGCAACATCTTTTACATTATTTGTGCTCCAACCATAAACTTTTACGCTTCCTAAAGAACGAAGTTTTATCCACTGAAGTAAAAGTTCTGAGGGTTCTGAACCTGCCCAACCAAACATCAAAATTTGTGCAAGCAATTCTTCATCAGTCATGTTGTCTACGATAAAGCTAGCAAGTTCTTCGTGTGGATAATCGCTCCAAAAATCAGCGTTTTCTGGAATTTTTATATTTTGATTTGCAAATAAATTTTGGGTAAAAAATATTACACAAAAAAATAAAATCATTTTTGAGAAAAATTTTTTAAGTTGCATTTATGAATAAACCTCGTTATTTAATTCTTTTATGTATTCTGATGCACTGTAACTTGCTATTGCTCCGTCAGAAGTTGCGGTAACAATTTGCCTAAAAACTTTTGAACGAACATCTCCTGCACAAAAAATACCTTTTTGGCTAGTTTGCATTTTTTCGTCCGTAAGGATATAACCTTGTGCATCTTTTTGTAAGTTTTCAAAAAGTTCTGTTTGAGGAATCATTCCCACAAAAACAAAAACACCATCGGTTTGAATTTTTTGCAAAGAATTATCGTTCAAGTTTTGAACAGTTACAGATTCAACTTTTTGATTTCCTTCAATAGATTTTACAGCAGAATTAAAAATAATTTCAATCTTAGGATTATTTATTACTCGTTGTGCCAGTGATTTTTGTGCTCTAAAAGATGATTTTCTGTGAATCATTATTACTTTTGAGCAAATTGCAGATAAATATTCTGCCTCGCTACAAGCTGAATCTCCGCCACCTACAACTACAACTGTTTTATTTTTGTAAAAAGGGCCGTCGCAGGTTGCACAGTAAGAAACGCCTTTTCCTGTAAATTCTTTTTCCCCAGAGATTTCTAGTTTTCTGTGGGAAGCTCCTGTTGCAACAATTATCGCTTTGCAAGAAAATTCTGCTTCTTGGCAAAAAACTTTGAAAACATTTAAGTTTTCATCTTTTGCAATATTTAATATCTGATGATTTTCTATAATTGCACCAAATTCTTTTGCCTGATTTTGCATTGTAGTTAGAAAATCAAATCCATTTACGGCAGGAAAAACTCCTGGATAATTTTCTAAATCCCAAATATTTATAAGTTGTGAATTTGGAATTGGGGAATCAATTATTAAAGTTGATAAATTACTTCTTGAAGCATATTGTCCAGCGCTAAGTCCTGCAGGACCTGCACCGATAATTATCAAATCGTATTCTTTCATATTTTCCTTGAATTAAACCCAATGAACATTGTCTGGTGCAAATTCTTTTACGCAAATTTTTTTGAATCTGCCAGATGAATGGGTGTAATTTTTATCGCCAAAATAAAGTTGTGATAGATACCATAAAGTGTCTTGAATATCATCTTTAATATTACAACAAGCGTATCTACAATAAAGTTTATTATTTTCTAAAATTTGACGCAAATCATCTGATTTTCTGTCGTTACTATCGATATCTTCTCTAATTTGAGAACGCAAACCTCCAAGCCAAGCCGGAGCTACAGTAAGGAGATTTAGTTTTTTTTCTTCATCTTCGTAGTAAAGTTCGTATATTCCAGATACAGAAGGAATTTTTTGGGAAACAGAATATTTATCTGCTTCCATTAAATGTGACCAGTAAAGACAAAAAAGTCCGTTTTCGCCTTCTGTAATGGAGGTTATTTTAGGTTCTTGTTCAAACATCACTTATAGTATACACAGTTTTTTACTTAAATACTAGACAAAGTTTCTAATAATTGATATAGTTAATTATTCATTGGCGCCATGCCCAAGTGGTAAGGGACCGGTCTGCAAAACCGCTATTCATCAGTTCGATTCTGATTGGCGCCTCTAAGGCTATCTAGTTTATTCTGGGTAGCCTTTTTTTACGGAGCTTGTGGATTTGGAATTGTCCATTTCCTTTGCAAAGCAGAGTTCCGATTACATATAGCCATTTTTGGCACAGGCTGTTCAGTAATTGAACAGCTTTTTTTATGCCATTTCACTTTTTCGTAAGATTTTTTTAGAGTAGGAAAAATCTAGTTTGTTGTTAATTTAGAAACCTCTTCTATGGAAAGACCTGTACATTCTGCAATAATATCTATAGGGATATTCTTCAAAAACATATTTCTAGCAGTTTCGATTTTTGCTTGTTGAGAACCTTGAGTAATTCCTTCATTTTTTGCTTTGAAATATATGTCTTGGTCGTGGATGTTCACGCTAGAATACTCCTTCTTGTTTGTTTCTTTAGACTTGATGTCTTTGATAAAGGCTTCTATTCTGTGGGTAAAATCGTCTGATGTTTCTCTAGAAACAGTATACTTCAAAAAAGATTTTATTGCTACATCTTTTTCTTGCTCGTAGGCAGATGCGTTAAAAAACTTTTTGATAGTTTTATCATTTAACGAAATTTGTAAATTTTCAATACAGCGATTTTCAAACGTGTAACTCGGTAGGTTTTTACTGAACGGGTCGTAAGTGCAAATAAAAATAATAAAACTTTCTGGCAATTTGGAATAATGCTCACCTTTTAAAAGATTGTCTGAGTCAACCATCGACTGATAATATCGCGTTCGTAACGGTAAGTTGTCATCCAAAGCGTTTTGTAGTTCAATATCGAACACTTTATCGCTGTCTTTTATGTAGACATCCAATCTAACTCCTTTAGTTTCGTAGTAAGGGGAAATCGTTTTTTCAATCTCTGGATATTCAAGATGGTCGATCTTGATTTTGAGCAATCGTTCCAACAATTCATGGCAAATCTCCGCATTTTGCAAAACCTTCTCGAAAATATAATGATCTGCAAAAGTTAAATCCTCAAATTTCTTAAAATACATAAGTTTTCTCCAACAAATAAATTTCTTGTGCCGAAAAATCTTTCTCACAGTAAAACTTTTCCGCACACCTTTATTATCAAGAAAAAATGCGATTTTAAATGTAATTTCTAAAAAAATCATCAAAAAAATTCTAAAACTTCCTATTTAAAAATTTATTATTTTTTCTCTTGACGATTTATATATAAAATCGTATAATAGACTTAACACCTCTTGGGAGAGGTGAAATAACTTATTTTAAATACAAGGGGTTGTATTATGAAAAAATTAGCTATCGTGGCATTAGTATTAGTTGCTATGTCATTTGTTGGATGTGGTCTTAACTCACAATTAATTGGAACATGGGAAAGAGAATGGGCAGATGGTGCTCAAGGTGATAGTTGGGAATTCAAAAGAAATAATGAATGTGTGTATTCATATTATGTAAATGGCAATCTTTCTGGTTCTACTACTACTTATGATTGGGTAGTTGAAGAAGATATCGTAACTCTTTCTATACTAGGTGTTGAAATCTATGAATTTAGAGTAGACATTACTGGAAGTGAAATGAAAATGTATTACCTCTTCGATGACGATGAAGAAACAGAAGACGACTTTTATTGGACATACACAAAAAAATAATTAGTAACTGATACATTTTCTTACAAAAGCACTCTTCATTGCAAGGGTGCTTTTTTTTGTTTTAAAGCAACTCTGTACCAATCTTCGCCAACAAATGCCTTTGAAAATTTCGCTTTTATTTCATACAGCCACTTTTACCCACATGTCGCAAACAAAGCAAGAAACAATGAGTAAACACAAAATTGTAGCCAACGCGTAGACGGGGAATGACACAGTGAAGTCTTGCAAGCGTAAGCGCAGCACTAACGAACTGGGGATTTTCCGTCGAAAGCGTTGGCTGAAAATTCTGCATTTACAAAATTTTCTTCTTGCTTTATTTTGTTAAAAGCTCTACTACTTTGTTTCGTTCTTCTTTACTAGCAAAATATGTGTAAATTTCGCCACTAGAATTTGTTACGATTTTTAATGTTCTCTGAGCTGTTTCTAGGGCATCTTCAGAATATTCATCTTCCATTTTTTCTTTTAGATATTCTTCAGAATTTTCGTATTCAAGGGTAGGAAAGGCGATAATATCATCTCGGTAAATAATTCTTCCGTCTGTAACAAGAGCTTTTTCGTAAACACCAGCAGTTTTGAATACAATAAAATCTTTTATACAAATTTCTGTTCCCAAAACTGCAACCGCATCAATAATTATCATCATGTAAAATTGAAATTGTCTAAAAAACTGTAAAGTTACCATTCCAATAGCAGCGATGATTACAATAATTGAAAGAAAATTATTTTTTCGTGATAATGGAAGTAAACATTCCCCAAAAGAGTCAGAAAGTTTTTTTATTCTTGGTTTTATTGTTAAACAAAGAAATGCAATCAATAATAAAGAAACGCTATTAATAATTATTGTAAGATAGTTCATTCTATTATAATATAAAAAAAATAAGAGGTAGGCAATAATTTTTCTTCTTTATGAAAATTAAAAGTAACACTTGTTTTGATTAAAAGTGTTAAATTATACGACAAGGAAATATTTCTAAAATGAAAAAAAACGAAAATCAAATTACTCTGGATGATTTTGATAGTCTTTATAGAAAATTTGGTCCGATGGTAATGCGTAGGTGCCAATATATACTGAAAGATGAAGAAAAAGCATTTGATTGCATGCAAGATGTTTTTGTAAGAATCATCGAACACAGAGAAAAACTAGACGGAGTTTGTGCAAGTTTATTCTATACCACTGCAACTAGAGTTTGCTTGAATAAAATCCGTTCTGATAAAGTGCGTTATACTTCTCAAATAGATAATATCTTGCAAGAAATTGCTGATAATTCACCTTATCATGAGGAGATAACAAATACTTCTTTGTTGTTGGATTATATTTTCAATGAAACAAAATCAACTACAAGGGATATGGCAATTCTTCATTATGTTGACGGTTTAACTTTGGAAGAAACTGCAAAAATGATGAATATGTCTGTATCTGGGGTTCGTAAACGACTTTCAGTTTTACGAAATCATGCAAAACAATGTGTAGGAGAATAACAAGTGAAAACTTTAGACAAAGAAAAATTACATCTTGGTGAAGAAATTAAAGATAAAACAGAAAATCTTACTCAAGAAGAAAATGATAAATTAATTAATTCTGATAAAGAAATTTTAGAAAAATATTCTAGTGATTTTGTAAAATCTCTTGTTGAAAATAAACTTTCTCAATCAACTACTTCTAAAAAAGGAAGTTTTACCATAAAGCCATCTTTCGTGTTTAAATTTAGTGCTGTTGCTGCTGTTTTGGCTTTAGCTTTAATTTTACCTCTATCTTTTTCAAATTCTACAAAAGTTTACGATAGCGTTTTTGAAGGCGAAAGTGCAATTCGCTTAAAAGGAAAATCCAGTGCTTTATTTGTTTATCGTAACGAAAACGGAAAAGCTGTTCGTCTTACAAACGGAACAAAAGTTTCGGAAGGAGATATTTTACAACTTAGTTATGTTTGTGCCGACCCAGAATATGCTCTCATTGTTTCAGTTGACGGAAACGGAGTTGTAACTTCACATTTTCCAGAAGATAGCACAGATTCTGCTTTGTTAGAAAAAGGTGGTGAATTCCCTCTTTCATATTCTTACAAACTTGACGATGCACCAGCTTTTGAAAGATTTTATCTTGTAACTTCTAGCAAAGAATTTTCTTTAGATAGTATAGAAGATTTTTTACTTTCAATTTCAGGGATTTCTGGTAAAATTGATATTGAAGAACTTTCCGAACTTGTAGGAAGTGAAGTTTCAATTTCTGATATTATGTTGGTAAAGTAATTTTCTGATTTAATTGGGGAGCTTTTATGAAGAAATTATCAAAATTAACTTTATTGTGTGTTAGTTTTTTTCTAATATCTCATTCATTTTTGTTTGCAAATGAAAATTCTGAATCAGTTGCTGTCGAACGATTTGCTCTTTATGTTGCGGCAAATAACGGTGGAAAAGAGCGAGAAGTTTTAAGATATGCTGCAAGTGACGCAGAAAAATTAAAAAATACAATGCAAGAAATTGGCGGTATTGATAGCAAAAATTCTATAATTTTAACTGAACCAAATCAGATTGAAGTAGAAAAAGCTTTGCAAAAATTTGCTGAAAAAGTAAATTCTGCAAAAGAAACTGCTCGCCGAACAGAATTTATCTTTTATTATTCTGGACATTCTGACGAGAATGCACTTTTACTCGGTGAAGAATCTTACGGATATAGTCAGTTAAAAAGTGCAATAAATTCTGTTCCTTCTGATATTCATGTTGTTATGCTAGATTCTTGTTTTTCTGGAAATTTTATTCGTGCAAAAGGTGGTTCTAGACAAAAATCATTTTTAGTTGACGAATCTTCTGTTGTTTCCGGTCATGCTTATCTTTCATCAAGTTCCGAAAGTGAAGCTTCGCAAGAATCGGACTTAATTCAGTCATCTTTTTTTACTCATGCATTGATTACAGGCTTACGAGGGGCTGCAGATAGTTCTGGAGATAATAAAATTTCACTAAATGAATTATATCATTATGCTTTCAACGAAACACTTTCTCAAACAGAACAAAGTACAATTGGTACTCAACATCCATCTTTTGACATAACTTTGGTTGGGTCTGGAGATTTAGTTTTGTCAGATATTTCTACAGCAGAATCAATTTTAGTTTTAAATTCAGATTTACAAGGAAAAATCTACATTCGCAATAACGACACAGGAGTTCTCATTTCTGAAATCAAAAAATCAGCAGGAAATTCAATTCCTTTAGCTTTATCATCTGGAAATTACAAAGTTACGATGATTCAAGAAAATCAGACCTTTGAATCTAATGTGAAATTAAAAGCAGGTCGTTCTGTTTCTTTGTTGGCTAAAAAATTCAAAAAGGTTAATACTACGGATACAAGAACACGAGGAGGAACTTTTATTCAAAATGAACAGCCTTCTTCTGAAAATAGAAATGATATTTACAAAGATTTACCTGAAACAGAAAGTGCCGATAAATTTTTTGACTTAAATGGTAATTTGGAGGATATTCGCAATAATGCAATGGATACCATTAATAAATTGCAGAAGAAATAAAAATATGATATGCTATTCGTTATGAAAGCTATAAGATTATTTGTTTTAATAACTGTATTATTGTGTACAATTTTTTCGTTTAATTCTTGTTCTAGACTTATGGGATATTCTGTTGTTTTATGGTCTTTACCTGAACAAAATTTAACGGACGGAATGATTGTTCCTGTATATATAAAATCTAATATAACTCAATCCTATGTAATTGGTATTCCAGAAACTGATAAAAAGTGCGAAGTTCCTCTTTGGCAAATTTCTGAACCTTGTTCAAAAAAGGATGTAAATATTTTATCAGAAAAATATGCTGAATATCAGCGAAAGTATGCCAAAGTTAAGCTTGATGGGCTTCCTATCCGTCATGAACCTGTAAATACTGCTCGTCAAGTTTATCGTTTACGCGAAAGTGAAATTATTCGTGTTTTGTATAAA
This sequence comes from uncultured Treponema sp., assembly GCA_937890485.1. Classification (GTDB taxonomy): domain Bacteria; phylum Spirochaetota; class Spirochaetia; order Treponematales; family Treponemataceae; genus RGIG9060. The sequence continues at coordinate 2,277 of CALBXN010000190.1, read as the reverse complement.
GGTGAAGGTTCGGCAGTTATGGCTGGGAAATCTGCTTTACAAGGTGATTGGCTTAGAGTTTTAACTAATGATGGAACTATAGGTTGGTGTTTTTCTTACAATCTTAATGTTTTTGATGAACGAGATGAACAAAAAGATTCATCTTCTGATTCAGATGCTTTTGTAATTGATGAATATTTAACTAAAATTCTTACTGCAACTTGGTATCCAGAAAGTTATGCAGATATGATAAGAACTGGAAGAATTGATTTAGGTGCAATGAGTCCTTATTATAAATTTGATACAGGATTTGTTTCTGGCGAAGTTTCTATTAACATAAACGGTTTAAAAGAAAAGGCTTCTTATAAAGGACTTTCAAAAGTTGGTAGCAATGTTTATCAATTTGATGATACTGGATTTAAAATGACAGTTCGTTCTTCATCTTTTATTGTAGTTCAATACATTGATGAATTGGGAATGCCATCTTCTTTCAACTTTGTTACTTTATCAACAGATATTAATGAAGTAATTGCAAAAGAACAAGAACGCAGAAAATCTATTTTTGATAAAATTGTTTCTGCAGGACCTTCTTTTTCAAGTTCAAACTATGGAACAATTGAGTTTACAGAAGATTTCGGTTTTGCATGGACAGGTTATTCCTTGCTTACACCTTCTTTAATTCCAGAAAACTCAGGAGTTACAGGTTCTGTTGCTTTGGGCTACTTCCTTGGTGAATCCTTAAAAGAAGAATTTGATGGAGTGTTAACTTTAACCTTTGACGAAAATGCTAGAAAAATCAATTTCTTCTATAAATTGGAAAACGATGGACTTCGCTTAGAAGATGCTCAAAGAGCACAGTTTAAAAAATCTCTAGCCGTTGATAGAAGTTCAAATCCTGTTGTAATGTATTTTGCAAAATAATTAATTTTCAAGTGGATTAATTTTTAAGGGGAAGATTCGTGTCGTTTGTTCAATTTTCTAAAGTGTCTTTGGCTTTTGGGGATCGAGATATTTTAAAAGATGTTTCTATAAATTTAAGTGCGGGAACAAAAGCTGCATTAACAGGTGCTAACGGAAGTGGAAAATCTACTTTAATGAAAGTTCTTGCTGGTCTTGTTACAGCAGATTCTGGTGATAGAGCTTTTGAAAAAGGAACTCGAATTGGATATCTTCCTCAGTCTGGAATTGTTCACACAGGTTGTACTCTAAAAGAAGAAGCTGATAAAGGATTTCAGTTTGGTTACGATTTAGTTGCTGAAATGGAACAAATTGCAGAGCAACTTACTTCTCCTCAAAAAACTAGCGCACAAGATAAACTTTTAGAGCGACATCACGAAATTCAAGAAAAACTGGAAGAAATTGATTGGTACAGAAAAGATGTTATTGCTCAACAAATTTTAATCGGACTTGGTTTTGAACTTTCTGATTTGGAGCGCCGTGTAGAAGAATTTTCTGGTGGATGGCAGATGCGAATTGCATTGGCAAAAGCACTTCTTGCAAAACCAGATATTCTTTTGTTGGACGAACCTACAAACTATCTTGATATTGAAGCTCGTTCTTGGCTAGAACAATTTTTGAAAGATTTTAAGGGTGGATTTCTTTTAGTTAGTCACGATAGATATTTTTTAGATGTTACAATAAACGAAGTTTATGAACTTTTTAATGGAAATCTAAACCGTTATCCAGGTAATTATTCTCACTACGAAAAGGTGAGAGAAGTTGAACTTGAAAGTTTAATTGCACGCTATGAAATTCAACAAGAGGAAATTCGTAAACTAGAAGATTTTATCCGACGGTTTGGTTACAAAGCAACGAAGGCGGCTCAGGCACAAGAACGTCAAAAAATGCTTGATAAAATGGAACGAATCGAAATTCCAGAAACTCTAAAAAAGATTCATTTTACATTTCCACCAGCTCCACATTCAGGACGTCTTGTTGTTACTCTTGAAAATCTTAACAAAACTTGGATTTCTGAAAATTACGAAAATCATGTTATTAAAGATTTAAATTTAGTTATCGAAAATGGCGACAGATTAGTTGTTGCAGGACGAAATGGTGCAGGAAAATCAACTTTGCTAAGAATTATTTCTGGCAACGATGCAGATTTTTCAGGAACTGTAAAACTTGGCAGTGGCGTTTCTATTGGATATTTCTCGCAAGATAATGCAGAAACTCTAAAAGGAAGTATGAGCATCCTAGAATTTTTAGAAGCCGAATCTCCTTTAGAACTAATCCCAAAATTACGGGATATGTTAGGGGCTTTCCTTTTTAGAGGCGATGATGTATTTAAAAGTATTG